>NZ_JBSFNC010000048.1:0-60388 GCF_053586895.1 Amycolatopsis sp. NPDC003731
GGCATCGCGCTCTCCGGCGACTTCCTCTCGGCGGCGTCGTTCCTCGGCATCGCGGGAGGACATGATCAACGCGTCCGGCTTCAAGGTCTGGCCGCGCGAGGTCGAGGACGTCCTGTACACGCACCCGGCGGTCCGCGAGGCGGCCGTCGTCGGGATCGCCGACGAATACCGCGGCGAGACGGTCAAGGCGTACGTCAGCCCGGCGCCCGGGGCCACCGCCGATCCCGCGGAGCTGGTCGCCTGGTGCAAGGAACGGCTCGCCGCCTACAAGTACCCGCGCACCGTCGAAGTCCTCGACGAGCTGCCGAAGACGACCAGCGGCAAGATCCTGCGCCGCGAGCTGCGGGCGAGGGGCTGATGATCGACACGGTGCGCGGCGCGATCGCGCCGGAGGCGCTGGGCCGGGTGCTGATGCACGAGCACCTCTTCGTGCTGAGCCCCGAATTCGCCGACAACTACCCGGAGCACGAAGGGTTCCGCGAGGAGGAGCAAGTCCCCGAAGCGATCCGGCGGCTGACGGAGCTGAAGGAAGCCGGGATCGACACGATCGTCGACCCGACGGTGATCGGCCTGGGCCGCTACATCCCGCGCGTGCAGCGGGTGGCGGCCGAGGTGGACGTGAACATCGTCGTCGCGACCGGGCTCTACACGTACCACGACGTGCCGCACTACCTGCACTTCCGCGGGCCCGGGACGCTGTTGCAGGGCGAGGACCCGCTGATCGCGATGTTCGTCGGGGACATCCGGGACGGCATCACCGACACCGGCGTGAAGGCCGGGCTGCTCAAGTGCGCCACCGACGAACCGGGGGTGACGCCGGGCGTCGAACGCGTGCTGCGCGCGGTGGCGAAGGCGCACGTCGAGACGGGCGCGCCGATCATGACGCACACGCACGCGGGCACCCGGCGCGGGCTGGAGCAGCAGGAGATCTTCGCGGCCGAAGGCGTCGACCTGACCCAGGTGCTGATCGGGCACTCGGGCGACTCGGCGGACCTGGGCTACCTGACCGAGCTCGCCGACTCCGGTTCCCTGCTGGGGATGGACCGGTTCGGCCTGGACCTGCTGCTGCCGTTCGAGGAGCGGGTGAACACGGTCGCCGCGCTGTGCGAACGCGGGTACGCGGGCAGCATGGTGCTCTCGCACGACGCGTCGTGCTACATCGACTGGCTGCCCGCGGCGCAGCTGCCGGTGATCGCGCCGAACTGGCACTACCTGCACATCACCCGCGATGTGCTGCCGGCGCTGCGGGAGCGCGGAGTGTCCGAAGCGGACATCACGACGATGCTCGTGGACAACCCGCGGCGGTTCCTGTCGTGGCGTTATCCTGGTGCGTCCTGAGAGGGGGTCCTGCGGTGACTCGAGCAAGCACCCGCAAGCCGGGCGAGGCCACCGGCGACGACCAGGCCGCCGTGCCCCGGCGGCTGCTGGAGCACGCCACGAAGCTGTTCGCCAAGAAGGGCTTCGACCGCACGTCGGTCCAGGAGATCGTCGAGGCGGCGGGCGTCACCAAGGGCGCGATGTACCACTACTTCGGCTCGAAGGACGACCTGCTCTACGAGATCTACGCCCGGGTGCTGCGCGAGCAGACCCGCCAGCTGGAGAGCGTCGCCTCGTCGGCCGCGCCCCTGCGCGAGCGGCTCGCGGCGGCGGCGTCCGACGTGGTGGTGTCGAGCATCGACAACCTCGACGACAACACGATCTTCCTGCAGTCGATGCACCAGTTGTCCCCGGACAAGCAGAAGGCGGTCCGGGCGGAGCGCCGCAAGTACCACGAGCGGTTCCGCGGGCTGGTCGAGGAGGGGCAGGCGTCGGGGGAGTTCCGCACGGACAAGCCGGCCGACGTGGTGGTCGACTTCTTCTTCGGCTCGGTGCACCACCTGGGGTCGTGGTACCGGCGGAGCGGCTCGCTGACGGCCCGGCAGATCGGCGACCACTACGCGGACCTGCTGCTGGACGCTCTGCGCCCGCCCTCGGCCTGAGGCCCGTGTCAGCCGGATGAAGTCTTTCCCCGCCCGGGAGGGGGTCCGCATACTGGCCGGGTGGAGGGGACATCCGGGCACCAGCGGCAGCCTCGGCCGCCGGTGCGGCGGGAGGAGGTCACCGGCGAGGCCCGGACCGGTGCGGTCCCGGCCGACCCGTTGCTGCTGCTCCAGCGCACCGCCGGCAACGCCGCGGTCGGCGACCTGGTGCGCGTGTTCCTCCAGCGTCAGTCCCGGCCCGGTCCGGCCGCTCCACCCGCTCCGGGAGCACCGCAGCGGGTGGTCAGCATCTACGTCATCACCACGGGCGACCGCGCGGAACCCCGGTTCACCGGCACCGCCGGCCGGCATCCCCGGCGGCCGCGCACGATGACGGACATGTTCCGGCTGCGGGCCCGGTCCGCCGGGGCCGACTACGTCGTCGCCGCGTCGAGCGTCGCCGGGGTCCAGGCGGAACTGCGGCGGATCGCGCAGGAGCTCGCCCGGCAGGGCGCCCGGGTCGGCACCCTCGGCTTCGTCGGCCACGGCGCGGGGGACCGCGGCGACTTCATCGTCGCGATCACCGGGTCGGCGGCCAACCCCAGCCGTGAGCTGATCGACGACGCGAACTTCGCGGACGTCGTCGCACCGCTGGTGGAAGGCCACGGCCTCCTGACGCCCGGCGCCCGCGTCGTCCTCGAAGGCTGCTGGACCGAGAACGGCCCGCTGCCCGGCCGGATCCGGCAGGTGCTGGCGCAGCACCACGTGTCCGGCACCGTCTCCGGCTTCGCCGGCCAGGCGAACTTCGCGTGGGACCCACCTGCGCCCGGGACGAGGCGGCCGCGGCGGGGTCCGGCGGGGCAGGTGACCGTCACCGGAACCTCGCTCAGCGACCTGTGAGCACCCGCTAGTGCCGCTGGACGTGGTCGAGCAGCAGGGCGCTGACCTCGTCCGGGGCCTCCATGGCCATCCACTGGCTGGCGCCCTCGATGATCTGGAAGCGGTACTCCGCGTCGATGTGGTGGACCGTCTGCTCGGCCGCGCTCTGGCCGAGGTACGGGTCCTCGCGGCCCCATAGGTAGAGCGTCGGGACCTTGATGCGGCCCGCCGGGATGTCGAACTCGTCGTTCGTGGCTCCGCGGTACCAATTCAGCGTCGCCGTGAGGGCGCCCGGCTCGGAAAGCCTGGTCACCGTGCCTTCGACGACGGCTTTCGGAATGCGACGGCTGTAAACAGCCCGTAATTGCGCGGCTTCGTCGCGTAAGAGGTATTTCTCGGCTTTCCCGGCCTCGCGGCGGAAGAAGCGGATGTAGCCGAGGTCGTGGGACTGGCCGTCGTCGGTGGCCACCGCGCGCTGGAGCGCCGCCGGGTGGGGCGTGGACAGCACCGTCAGCGACCGGAGGCGGTCCGGGTGGGCCGCCGCTAGGGCCCAGGCCACCATGCCGCCCCAGTCGCGGGCGACCAGGTGGAAGCGGTCCGCGCCTTGGCTTTCGGCGAACGCCAAGGCGTCGCCGACCAGGTGGTCCAGTGTGTAGTGCTCGACACCCTCCGGGCGCGCGCCCGCCGCGTACCCGCGCTGGTCGACGGCCAGCGCGCGGTAGCCGGCCTCGCCGAGGGCGTGGAGCTGCTCGGTCCAGGCGTCGGCGAACTCGGGCCAGCCGTGCAGCAGCAGGACCAGCTCGCCCGACGCGGGTCCGGCCGCGAGCGCGCTGTGGCGGTGACCACCGACGGTCACGGTCAATCGCTCCAGCACCCCGGCGTCCGTCGGCGCGACGGCTGTTTCCATGGCGCACAGGTTAGATCCGGGCGTCGACAAGAACCATGGGAAGAAGGGCATTTTTGTCACCCTTTTACCCGTGAAGTGGCCTGGCTCACAAGATTTTCGCTCAGGTGAGCACAAACTCCGAAAGAAACTGAACTTTCTTCATGAAAACTGGCCCAGTCGCCGGAGGTCGAGCACGGCCTTGTCGAACGTGAAGACGTCGGCCGGGAGGTGCTTCGCCGAGTCCGCGGCCGCGCCGCCGAGCAGAGTGACGTAGCAGCCGTAGTCGATGGCGTACCCGTCGTACAGCCGCCCCGGGCGGCGCGGGTCGACGACGCCGCGCCGGAGGATGTGGAGCAGCCGCGCGTCGCAGAGCGTGTCGATCGCCGCCGGGCGGTCGCGGGCCGGCAGCAGGAACGTCCGGCTGCGGCGCCGGCCGATCACCTCGTCGACCAGCAGGCCCAGGACCCGGTCGGCCTCGTCGTCGCGGCTGATGACCGACTGCTTGTCGCGCAGGTACCAGTCCCGGGCCGCCCGGCGGACGTGCGCGAGGGTGATCCGCCCGTCGCGGGCCTGCTGGGCGGCCAGGGCCGCGATGTTGATCGCGTCGCGCGGGACGCCCTCCGCCGCCCGGACGAGCTCGGGGAAGGCGCCGCGGTGGAAGGCGGCGTCGACGAACTCGCCGGGCACCGCCGTCCGCAGCATCGAGGCGAGGATCGGCCGGACGTGGCTGGCGAACAGCTCCCGGAAGAACGCCTGGGCCGCCTCCGGCGACTGGTCGAACACCAGGGCGTCGTCGAGGCTGACGGCGGACGCCGCGTCCGAGCCGACCTCGATGCCGAGGTAGTCGTCTTCGAGGGGCACGAAGAACCGCGCGCGGTGCTCGATCGCGGCGATCTTCACCGTGACGCCCCGGACCGGCAGGACGCTGCGCCGCAGCAGGTCGGCCAGGAACGGCTGCAGGTCTACGGGCACGCTGCTCCACTCGTCGAGCAGCAGCCACAACCGGGCGGGCCGGACGCCGTCGGCCACGGCCTGGACCGCCCGGCTCAGCGGCCCGAACAGCACCCGGTGCTGCTCGACGCCGGTGCGCTTGCGGCGGCTCGACGCCGTCGCCGACGTCTTCTGCCGGGCGGCGGCCCGGGCCCCGCCTTTCGGCGTCACCGACAATTCCGCCGAGCATTCCCGTTCCACGGCGTCGCCGAAAGTCTGTTCCTGTTCGGTTTCGCCGATGACTTCCACTTCGGTGGCCGCGGACACGAGTGCGTCGAGACCGCGCAGAAGCGCGTCCTGATCCGCGGAACGGCCGTCGACGGCGTAGGCGAAAAGCCGGTCGTGCACGGCTTCGAGGGTGTCGACCAGCAATTGCGTGCCGCGCTGGGCCGGGCTCAGCGCGGTGTTGGCGTACAGGCCGCCGGTGGACCCGATCGTCCGCAGGTCGAGGTGGATCGCGAGGTCACCGGTGCGCTCGACGAGCTCCTGCAGGTGGAGCAGCGCGTGCGTCTTGCCGGTGCCGCGGCGGCCGAACAGGATCTGGTGGTCGGCGGAATTGATCATCGCGGAAAACGATCCCGCGGCGACGTAGGTGGCGGCCAGTGTCGGACGGTCCGCGCTTTCGGCCCGCCGGGGAATGCGCATCAGAGCCTGGTTGAGGTGCATCTGGATGGCCTGCGCCATGGCAGTCAGGGTACGGCAGCGGCCGCACCGCCCGGCACGGCCGAATGAGTTGCGGAAACGGCCCGTTCGCGGGAACGGGCCGTTTCCGGGAAGAGTCAGGCGGGCAGGTCGATCAGGTCCGCCAGCCGGGCCCGGTGCCGTCCGGGGGTGCCGAGGGCGAGCTCGTCCGCCTTGGCGCGCTTCAGGTACAGGTGGGCCGGGTGCTCCCACGTCATCCCGATGCCGCCGTGCAGCTGGATCGCCTCCTCCGTCGCGCGGACGGCGATCGGCGCGTTGCGGGCCTGGGCCACCGCCACCGAAATCGGCACGTCGGTGCCCGTGGCCAGCGCGTCGGCGGCGTTGCGCGCCGCCGCGCGGGCCAGGACCAGGTCCGTGTACAGGTTCGCCAGCCGGTGCTTGAGCGACTGGAACCCGCCGACCGGACGGCCGAACTGGTAGCGGCCCTTGAGGTAGGTCACCGTCTCGGTGAGCGCCCACTCGGCGACGCCCGTCTGCTCCGACGCGAGGATGCCCGCGCCGAACAACAGCGCTTGCTCCAGCGCCGCCGCGGCCTCCGGGCCCGAGGCGACCAACGTGGCCGGGGCGTCCTCAAGCGCCACGTCGGCCACCCGCCGCGTCAGGTCGAACGACACCAGCTCCGACACCGTCGCCGCGGTCGCCTCGACCACGTACAGCGCGGGACCGTCCGGGCCGGCGGCCGGGACGACCAGCAGGTCCGCCACCGACGCGTCCGCCACCGTGCCCACACGGCCGCTCAAGGTCCCGTCCGCGGAAGCCGTCACCGACGACGGGAAGCCCGCGCCCGGCGCCGTCGACAGAGGCACGGCCAGCGCGCCGATCGCCTGGCCCGCCGCCAGCTTGCCGACGAAGTCCCGCGCGCCGACGTGCACCAGCGCCGTCGTCGCCAGCACGACGCTGCCGAGGAACGGCACCGGCGCGACACTGCGGCCCAGTTCTTCGGCGACGACGGCGACCTCACGGGCCGAAGCGCCGTGCCCGCCCAGCTCCTCCGGCACCGCCAGCCCGGCCACGCCGACCTCGTCGGCCAGCGTGCGCCACAGCTTCAGGTCGTACGGCTCGGCCGTCTCCACGCGCGCCAGCAGCGCTTCGGCACCGGCCTTGGCCTTGAGCAGGTCCCGGACCGAAGCCCGCAGGTCCTCTTCGACGTCCGAATACAGCAGGTCAGTCATCGGGGGAGGTCCTTCCAGGCGACGTCCTTGTCGACGCGCGGCTCCGAGGGCAGCCCCAGCACGCGCTCGGCGATGATGTTGCGCAGGACCTCCGAGGTGCCGCCCTCGATGGAGTTGCCCTTCGCGCGCAGGTAGCGGTAACCGGCTTCACGGCCGGTGAAGTCGACGATCGCCGGCCGCCGGAACGTCCAGTCGTCGTAGGCCAGGCCCTCTTCGCCGAGCAGCTCGACCTCCAGGCCGGTGAGGGCCTGGTTGAGCTCGGAGAAGGCGACCTTCATCGCCGAGCCTTCCGGCCCGGGCGCGCCGACGGCGAGCTGCTGGCGCAGCCGGGTGCCGGCCAGCCGCAGCGTCTCCGCCTCGACCCAGCGCTGGACGAGCCGGTCACGCAGCTCCGGCGTGCGCAGCTCGGGCCGTTCGCGCCAGGTCTTCGCCACGATCCCGATCAGCCCGCCTTCGCGCGGCTGGACGTGCCCGCCGATCGCGACGCGCTCGTTCATCAACGTCGTCTGCGCGACCTTCCAGCCTTCGCCGACCGCGCCGAGGCGCTGGGTGTCGGGGATGCGGACGTCGGTCAGGAAGACCTCGTTGAACTCGGCCTCGCCGGTGATCTGGCGCAGCGGCCGGACCTCGACGCCGGGCGCGGTCATGTCGCACAGGAAGTACGTCATGCCCTGGTGCTTGGGCACGTCCGGGTCGGTGCGGGTGACCAGGATCGCCCACTGCGACTCGTGCGCCCCGGAGGTCCACACCTTCTGGCCGGTGACGATCCAGTCGTCGCCGTCACGCACGGCCCGCGTGCCGAGCGCGGCCAGGTCGGAACCCGCGCCCGGCTCGCTGAACAGCTGGCACCACACCTCCTCGCCGGTCCACAGTGGACGCAGGAAGCGTTCGCGCTGTTCCGGGGTGCCGAAGGCGAGGATGGTCGGCGCGGCCATGCCGAGGCCGATGCCGATCCGGCGCGGGTTGTTGTCCGGCGCGCCCGCGTCGGTGAACACCTTGTCCACCACGGACTGCAGGGCGCGCGGCGCGTTCTGCCCGCCGAGCCCGGCGGGGAAGTGGATCCAGGCGAGGCCGGCGTCGAACCGGGCCCGCAGGAACTCCAGGCGGTCGGTCGACGCGGGGTCGTGCGAGGCCAGGAACTCGGTGGCCTGGCGGGTCAGATCTTCGGCGGTGACAGTCACTTCGCGCCCTCCGAGAGGTACTTCTTCAGTTCGCGCCGGGCCAGCGAGCGCTTGTGGACCTCGTCCGGCCCGTCGGCCAGGCGCAGCGTGCGGTTCCCGGCCCACATGGCGGCCAGCGGGAAGTCCTGGCTGACGCCGCCCGCGCCGTGCACCTGCACGGCCTTGTCGAGGATCCACTCGACCGCGGCGGGCGTGGAGATCTTGATGGCCTGGATCTCGGTGTGCGCGCCCTGGTTGCCGACCGTGTCCATCAGCCACGCGGTCTTGAGCACGAGCAGCCGCTGCTGCTCGATCCTGACCCGCGATTCGGCGATCCAGTCCTGCACCACGCCCTGCTGGGCGATCGGCTTGCCGAACGCCTCGCGCGAGATCGCCCGGCGGCACATGAGTTCCAGCGCGCGCTCGGCCATGCCGATGGCGCGCATGCAGTGGTGGATCCGGCCGGGGCCGAGCCGGGCCTGGGCGATGGCGAACCCGTCGCCCTCGCCGGCGATGAGGTTCTCGACCGGCACGCGGACGTCTTCGAACAGTACCTCGGCGTGGCCGCCGTGGTCGCTGTCGTCGTAGCCGAAGACGTGCATCCCGCGCTTGACCGTCACACCGGGCGTGTCGCGGGGGACCAGGATCATGCTCTGCTGCTTGTGCGGCGCGGCTTCGGGGTCGGTCTTGCCCATGACGATGAAGATCTTGCACGCGGGGTTCATCGCGCCGGAGATGTACCACTTGCGGCCGTTGACGACGTACTCGTCGCCGTCCCGCCGGATCGCCGTCTCGATGTTGCGGGCGTCGGAGGAGGCGACGTCCGGCTCGGTCATCGCGAAGGCGGACCGGATTTCGCCGTTCAGCAACGGTTCCAGCCACTGCTTCTGCTGCTGCTCGTTGCCGAACATGGCCAGCACTTCCATGTTCCCGGTGTCCGGCGCGGCGCAGTTGAGCGCGGTCGGCGCGAGCCGGATGCTGCGGCCGGTGATCTCGGCCAGCGGCGCGTACTGCAGGTTCGTCAGGCCCGCGCCGTGGTCGCCGGGGAGGAAGAAGTTCCACAGGCCGCGCTTGCGGGCCTCGGCCTTGAGCTCCTCGACGACCGGCGGGATGGCCCACGGGTCGTCGCGTTCGGCGAGCTGCTGCTCGAACACCGGCTCGGCAGGGTAGATGTGCGAGTCCATGAACTCGAGGAGCTTCCCGCGCAGCTCCTCGGTCTTCTCGTCGAACGCGAAGTCCATTTACTTCTCCTCTTTGAGAATCTCGTTGCCGTGCGCGATGAGCGGCGCGACCCCGGCGCCGACGCCTTCGAAGCCCGCCCCGACCGTCTGGCCCTTGCTGAAGCGGTAGTAGATGCCCTCCAGGATCACGGCGAGCTTGAAGAAGGCGAAGCTGACGTACCAGTTCAGCTGCGAGACGTCCCGCCCGGACAGCTCGGCGTAGCGGGCGACGACCTCGTCGGTGCCCGGGTAGCCCGGCGCCGAGCTGGCGTTGGACACGAACGGCAGCGACACCTTGTCGCGCTCGGCGTAGGCCACCAGCAGCGCGACGTCGGTCAGCGGGTCGCCCAGCGTCGACATCTCCCAGTCGAGCACCGCCGAGATCTTGTCGTTCCGGTCGACCAGGACGTTGTCGAGGCGGTAGTCGCCGTGGACGATCGACGGCCGGCCGGAGACCGGGACCGCCGCCGCGAGCCGGTCGTGCAGCTCGTCGACACCCGGGAGGTCCCGGCTGCGGGAGGCGTCCAGCTGCTTCTTCCACCGCCGCAGCTGCCGCTCCAGGAAGCCGTCCGGGCGGCCGAAGTCGCCCAGCCCGACGGCGGCCGGGTCGACCGCGTGCAGGTCGACGAGCGTGCCGACGAGGGCGTCGGCCATCGCCCGGGTGCGCTCCGGGCCGAGCTCGCCCAGCTGGTCCGCGGTCCGGTAGGGCGTGCCCTCGACGAAGCTCATCACGTAGAAGGGCGCGCCGATGACGTCGGGGTCGTCGCAGAGCAGCAGCGCTTCGGGCACCGGCACGGCGGTGTCGCGCAGGCCGGAGATCACCCGGAACTCGCGGCCCATGTCGTGCGCGGTGGGCAGCACGTGCCCGAGCGGCGGGCGGCGCACCACCCAGCGCGACCGGCCGTCGCCCACCACGTAGGTGAGGTTCGACCGGCCGCCCTCCACGACGTCCGCGGTCAGCTCCCCGGCGACCAGGCCGGGCCGCTGCGCGTCCAGGTGGGCGCGCAGGCGGCCCAGGTCGAGTCCTGGCGGGTTCATCCAGCCTCCTCAAGCTTCATCCGGGGGAGCATACCGACTAGTCGGTATGTAGTACAGCGGACCCGGCCGGGATCACCCCGGCCGGGCGTTCACGCCAGGAACCGGGTGACCCACTCGGCGACGCACGCGGGCTTCGCCTCGCCGTCGATCTCGATGGTCCACCGCGAAACCGCCTGCTTGCCGCCCGGGATGTCGGTGATCTCCACCAGCTCGGCTCCGGCGCGCACCTTCGAGCCGACCTTCACCGGCTGCGGGAAGCGAACCTTGTTGAGGCCGTAGTTGATGCCCATCTTGATCCCGTTGACCCGGTAGATCTTCGGGCCGAAGGCCGAGAGCAGCGACAGCGTCAGGAAGCCGTGCGCGATGGTGCCGCCGAACGGGCCCGCGGTCGCCATCGGCTCGTCGACGTGGATCCACTGGTGGTCGTCGGTGGCGTCGGCGAACTGGTTGACCCGCTCCTGGGTGACCGTCATCCACTCGCTGTACCCGAGGTGCTCGCCGGCTGCGGCGGCGAAACTGTCGAGGTTCTCGAATTCCCGCATCGGCCTCAGTCCTTCGGTCCGCCGGCGACGTAGATGACCTGGCCGGAGACGAATCCGGCGCCCTCGCTGACCAGGTACGACGTCAGGTTGGCGATGTCTTCGGGCGTGCCGACGCGCTGCACCGGGATCTGCGACGCGGCCGCCGCCTTGAAGTCCTCGAAGCTCATCCCGAGCCGCTCGGCGGTCGCCGCGGTCATGTCGGTGGCGATGAAGCCGGGCGCGATCGCGTTCGCGGTGACGTTGAACTTGCCGAGTTCGATGGCGAGGGTCTTGGTGAAGCCCTGCATGCCGGCCTTGGCCGCGGAGTAGTTGACCTGGCCGCGGTTGCCCAGCGCCGACGTGCTCGACAGGTTGACGATCCGGCCGTACTTCTGCTCGGTCATGTGCTTCTGCACCGCGCGGGTCATCAGGAACGAGCCCTTGAGGTGCACGCCGAGCACGGAGTCCCAGTCCTGCTCGGTCATCTTGAAGATCAGGTTGTCGCGGGTGATGCCGGCGTTGTTGACCAGCACGACCGGCGGGCCGAGCTCGGCGGCGACCTGCGCGACGGCCGCTTCGACCTGCTCGGCGTCACTGACGTCGAGGGCGACCCCGACGGCCTTGCCACCCTTGGCGACGATGGCCTCGGCGCCCTGCTTGACACCGGCCTCGTCCAGGTCGAGCAGCCCGACGGCGAAGCCGTCATCGGCCAGCCGCGCCGCGACGGCGGCACCGATGCCGCGGCCGGCACCGGTGACCACGGCGACACGGGAAGGGGAATCGGTCACGGGGGACCTCCTCGTCGTTGAGAAGCGGGCTCGTGCCCGCGAGCCTACTAAGCGGTTGGTCACAGACGATACGGCCCGCGGCCCGGTTTGCGATGCCAACGTACGCAGATTCCCGCGGCCGCGCCTGGTCCGGCGCGGTTTGCCGAGGACGACGGTGGTCTCCCGGCCGCCCGGTGGCCAACGTCACACGGGGACGCCGTCGCTCAGCCGGCTTGGGCGAGCGGCATCGACCGGTACCGGTCCAGGACGGCGGGGTCCTGCAGCGACATCCACTTCGTGACTTCGGCGTAGGTGGCGCAGACCGTCTCGGGCTTGGCGCACACCTCGCCCATGAAGCCTTCCGCGGCCCGGGAGAAGGCGCCGCCGGCCCAGTCGTTGAAGTGGTTGCCGATGACCAGCGGTGCCCGGTTGCCGTCGAAGGCGGCTTTGTAGGCGCCGCGGTAGGTCTCGAGGGTGGCCTGGGTGTACTGGCCGCTGTCGTTCTTCGAGTGGCCGAGCTGGTACCACAGGTTGTAGTCCATCATGATGACCTTCTTGTGCAGCGCGGGCACTTTCACGTACGGCATCCAGAACTCCCAGATGCCGTCGAGCTGCGTGGGCCACTTGACGCCGTCGGACGGCTGGCTGGAGTCGAAGGTGTAACCGGCGGCCCGCATGGCGGGGAAGGCGGCGGCCCAGTTGCCTTCGAGGCACGGCGTCCGGCCGCCGGTGACGTCCTTGGCGGACAGGTGCAGCCCCAGCCGGTCGTGGGCGTCGTCGACGAAGCGGCTGAACTGCCCGATCTCGTCGGTCCACCCCTGCGCGTTCCACCGGCCGACGCTCGGCTCGGCGCCGGCGCAGAAGTGTCCGTTGTAGTGCGTGCCGATCTGGTGCCCGGCGGCGACGGCGGCGTTGAGGTCCTGGACGCGGGTGGCGACTTCCTCGGCGCTGCCACCGAACCCGATCGAGGCGGAGCCCGGTTTGTGGCCGGGTCCGGTGTAGCGCGTCCGCTGCTGGTCGGTCAGCAGGTAGATGCCGGAGAGGAATCCGCTGAAGTGGGCGTTGACGGACTTGGCGAGGGAGAGGTAGCGGCCCCAGTGTTCGTGCGAGCCGGCCCCGTCGAAGGAGAAGAGCACGAACTGCGGCGGCTTCTCGCCGGGCCGCAGCGGACGCAGCCACTCCGGCGGCTTGGCCTCGATGGGCGTAGCGGACGGGGAAGTCGGCGTCGGGGGACCGCTGGTGGCCGCGGCCGGTCCGGCGTGGCCGCGGTCGAGGGTCAGGATCAGGACTCCGGCCAAGGCGAGCGCCAGAGTGACGGTGAACCATGTTCCCGGCCGCCGCACCAGTCGTGTCATCTCCGACGCCTCCCCCTGTTACGTAACGTCACTGGGAGGACGTCGAAGGGACGAACGGGGTGCATCGGAGTGAGATGCGTAACCGACATGCAACCCACCCGGGGCACGGAGAGTGTCGGCAGGCGCCTGTTCGGGCGGCCTAGCGTGCCCGCGCCACCGCCCGGCAGGCCGTTGCCGAGGGGAGGGGCGGCGGTTCAGATGGAACCATGCGGGGGAAGGCCGAAGCCGGCGACGAACCGGCCGAGCGCAGCCGCGGTGAGCAGCGCAGGCCGAAACCGCCGGGAGCGCAGCAGAGAGTCCTGGACCTGCAGCGGCTGGCGGGAAACCAGGCGGTCACCCGTTCGCTGACCGGCCCCGCCGTGGAGGTCTCCGGGGCTGCCGGTGCGTCGCCGGACGTTGCCGAGCCGTCGGGGAGTGCGGTGGGTGCGCGCTCGATCGTCCCGGCGGCCGCGGAAGCCGCTGCGGCGACTCAGGGTGCGAACGCCCCCGCGGAGCGCTCTCCCGCACCGGCCACCGAAGCCGTTGCAGAACCCCAGTCCGGCAGCGAGGAAGCCGCCGAGCCCGAAGAAACACCGCAGCTGACCCCGGCCCCCGAAACCACCGTCGCACCGGCGCCCGCCGTCCCCGTGGAGCGACCGCTCGCCCCGGCCGCCGCGGAGCTCTACGACGAGATCCGAACCCACGACGACGCCGGCCAAGCCGAACTCGAAGCCGCCTTCCAGGAGACCCTCGCCGGCCACCGCGCCGCCGTCGCGACCGAACAAGAACAACTCACCCAGCGCGAACAGGCCGAACTCGGCGCCGTCGGGCAAGCCGTCGACACCGCCCGGCAGCGGGTTGCCGGCGCCGTCGCCGCCGCGCAAGCCGCCGTTGCCGCGGCCGGGTCCGGTGCCCGGGCCGAGCTCGCCTCGCGCCACACCGCACAGCAGGCCGAGGCCGGGGCGCTCGTCGCCGAAGGAGCCGCACGCGTCCGGCAATCCGGCACCACCCGGGGCGACGAGGCCGTCTCGACCGCCGACACCGTGGCCGACTCCGTGCGCGGGGCCGTGGACGGCCAAGCGAACGAAGCCCGCCGGCGCGGTGCCGCCCGGCTCGGCTCCTTCCACGGCGAAAGCGAGGAATCCACCACCGCGATGCGCCGGGCCGCGCAGGAGGTGGCCGGCCAGACCGCCGAACAGATCCGCGACAGCCTCGGCCACACCGACGCCGACCTGCGAGGGGCCGGGCCCGAGGTGCGCGGCGATCTGCTCCGGCAGGCCGCCGCGCTGGCCGGGCAGGTCAGCTTGCAGACCGAGCCCGTGCACCGGCAGCTCGCGCGGACCACCGAGCAGGCGGCCGGCTCGATCGGCCGGGCCGCGGGCGAAGGCGCCGCCGCCGTGGCGGAGATCGGGAGCTCCGTCTCGGCCGGGCTCACCCGGCTGCTGACGACCGTCCGCACGTCCATCCGGCACCGCGCCGCCTCGGGACGGACCGCCGTGCAGCAGAGCGCCGGGCAGGTCGAGACCGCCCTCGCCGAGCAGGGCGCCCAGACCGCCGCTGCCGGGCGGGAGACCACCGCCGGGATCCTGGCGCAGGTCACCGGGCGGCCGGTCCGGCGCCGGTTTGCGCGGCAGCTCGGGGACACCCTCGCCGGCACGCTGCGCGAGGCCTACGGGATGTCCGCCGGGCAGGCGCGAGCGATGTCCGGGCAGATCGCGTCCGAGTTCAGCCGGGCCGCGGCGCAGGTGCACCAGTCGATCGGCGAAGCGGGCACGGCCGGTGCCGCTCAGGCCGGCTCGGTCGGTGCCGGCGGCGCGCGGCAGGCCGCGGGTCTGCAGGAACGGCTGTCCCGGCAGCTCACCACCCTGATGCGCGAGGCCGTGGCCCAGGGTGACCAGGTCGTCGACGGCACCGCCGAATCGGTCTTCCGGACCGCGACCGACGTCGACCAGGGCTTCGGTCAGGCCGTCCGCGACCTGCGGACCCGGCTGGAGCAGCACGCCGCCGAAGCCCGCACCCGCACCGGCGAACCGCTGACCTCGCTCGACAACCGGATGACCGACGCCGCCGAGCGCGCCCGCAGCCGCGTCGAGGACGGCTGGCTGCTGTCGCAACTGCGCGACGCCTGGGACGCGCTGACGCCCGGGTTCATCGCCGGTCTCGTCGTCGGGCTGCTGGTGACGATCGCGATCGTGGCGATCTGCGGCACCGGGATCGGCGCGCTGATCCTGGCCGGCGCGGTCGCCGGGGCCGCGTCCGCGCTGGCGTCCAACGCCACCGATTACGCGGCGGGCACCGGGAAGTACGCCGGCAACCACCCGTGGAGCTGGGCCGAGGTCGGCAAGGAAATGTTCTTCGGCGCGGTGTTCGGCGCGGCCGGCGGCGCGCTCGGCGCCGGGGTCAGCGGCGCGATCGGCGCCCGCACCGGCAGCACGATCCTCAACAGCGTCGCGCGCAGCGTCTTCGCCGAAGCCGCGACGCAGCAAGCCGCGAGCAAGGTGGCGAACGTCGTGGTCGGCGTCGGCATGGGCGTCGTGCAGAACGTCGTCGCCGACGGCACCGGCCGCGGCTGGGACCACGCCTTCGACCACTGGGACCGCGGGCTGCTCCTGAACGCCGCGGTCAGCGGGATCATGGTGTCCGACGCCGTCGGCGGCCGGATCCACGCGGCCACCGAAGGCGCCCGCGGCGCGATGGTCGACGCCGGGATGGCCTACAACGTGACGCCGGCCGAGGCCGCCGCGTCGACGGCCCGGACGGCTCCGGCCCCCGAACCCGCCCCGGCGGCGGGCGGCGGCCACGAAACCGCACCGCCGGCCCCGGAACGCGAACCCGTCTCGGGCCCGGACGCCCCGCTGACCGAGCCGACCGTCGCCGAACCGGTCGAGGCGCCTTCGCGGACGCCGATGCAGGAGCAGGTCGAGCGGGCCACCGGCGTCGACCGCGGCGCGGCGCACGAGCAGAGCATGGCCGACCTGCGTGCGTTCTACGAGAACCAGCAACGCGAAGCCGCGGTGTCCACCGACGTGAGCGGCACCCGGATCGACCAGATGGTGGACGCGTCGGGCACCCCGCGGACCCAGCCGGACGGCAGCCCGTACGGCTACGGCGTCCAGCAGGGCTTCGAGGTCCGCTCGTTCGACTACGGCCCGGGCGGGCGGCTCACCGAGGTGACCATGAAGGTCCGGCTCGAAGGCCGGCCCGGCGTCACCCCGGCGGAACTGGCCCGGCTGCAGGAGAACGTCCACGCCGGGGTCGACCAGCACTACAACAACGGCCAGACCCTGCCCAACGGCGACCGGCTGCACGTGACGGTCGAGTTCGTCACCGATGCCGCCGACGCGCACCTCAACGTGACCGTCGAGCCCGGCACCGGCGCGACGAACCAGAGCCGCTGGTTCGCCGGCGACAACCCGACCACGCTGGCCCACGAACTGGGGCACCAGCTCGGTTTCCTCGACGAGTACGTCGATCCGCGGACGGTCAACCGGGGCACCGCGACCGCGCCGGGTGTGCACCGGGACGGCAGCCTGATGGGCGACTTCTGGCTGCGGGACGCCGCCGGCAACCCGGTGCGCGACGCCGCGGGCAACCCGGTGGTCGACCCGGCGACCCGCCTGCAGGACCGGCACCTCGACCAGCTCGGCGCGGACATCGACGCCGCGCGCGCCGCGGGCGGAACCGGCGGCGCACCGGCGCCGGGCCCGCGGGAGACGGCGCCCGCCCCGGACGCGCTGACCGCGGGCGGCGAGGGCCTGCCGACCCGGTATTCGGAGGTGCTGGCCGCCGCCGACCAGCGGATCAAGACCGTCGAAGCCATGCTGCGCCGCAATCCTGAGCTGGCCACCCGGTTCCAGGGCGAGGCGCGGGCGTTGCGGATGGCCTACGGCGAGCAGCGGGACGTCTTCCTCGACGTCTCCCCGGACAGCGCGACCCGCAGCGGCGGGATGAACGCACTGGCCGCGACCGAACAGGGGGTGCTGCTGGAAAGCCGGGCCGCCGATCTGCTCGGCCGGATCGAGGAGGCCCGCACCGGCGGGGCGGCCGGCACCGGCGCGTTCGACAACGCCGTGTTCCAGGAGGAGATCCGCCGGCTGTCGCCGAACGAGCGGGTCGCCCGGGTCGAGCAGACGGCGGGCACGGTGGCCGAGGGCAACGGCTGGACCTACGACAGCAGGCTGAGCTCGATCAACAACCGGAGCGTGTACCGGGATTCCGCGACCGGCACGCTCTACGCTGTCGACACCCAGCACGGCACCTTCGAGCGGTGCGCCGCCAACGGCCGGCACCTCGGCGAAGTCAACTTCGTTTTGGAGCCCACCGAGGGCCGCGACACCAGCGGTGGCCACGACCTGACCGTCCCCTGACCGAGGAGAGGCATTGGCACACGTGTGGTACGAGGCGGGCAACGAGCACAACCCGGCCGACCCGTTCGGCCGCGTGACGCTCGAGGTCGAGCCCGGCGGCGAGCTGCGGCTGTCCCGCCACAGCCGCGACGGCGCCGAAGCCTGGACGGCCCGCGTCGAGCCCGCCTTCTTCGACCACCTCACCGGCGCCCTGCGCACCGCGGGCTTCCCGAAGGCGCCGTCGATCCTGCCGAGCCCGGACGACCGGCTCCGCGACCTGCGGATCACCGGCTCGGGTGCGGTCCTGCTGCCCTGGTACGAGGCCGCGGACCTGCCGGGCTACGCCGAAGCGTTCGCGCTGCTGGACGGCGTGGTCGCCCAGGTCACCGGCCTGGACCTGCGGGTGGGCCCGCCGCCGTCGCCGGCGACGGACGTCGTTCGGGTCGATCCCGTCAGCTGATCAGCGACGTCAAGCGCCGGGGATCCCGGCTCACTGCTTGCAGGGACCGAAGTACCGGCACTCGATCAGCGCCCGCGGGTCGAGGGCCCGCGCCCGCGGCTCGAGGGTGTCGAGCAGGGCGGCGATCCGCTCCAGGTCGACGACGCCGCCCGCGGTCAGCGGGAAGAACCGCTCGCGGGTGTCGTGTTCCGGGCAGCCGCTGCCGCGGAGGTTGCCCGCCGGGACGACGGCGAAGACCTCGTCGCCCTCGTTGTCGAACGTGAAGTAGCTCTGCAGCCGGACCGGGGTGGTGTCGGCCACCTCGTTGATGCGCCGGCCGCCGTAGGTTTCGGGGTAGTGCCAGCCGGCCCGGACGTCGTCGGCGAACCACACCCTCGCCGGGTCGCTGTCGCCGTCGAGGAGCCAGCCCCGTGCGGTGAGGAACTCGTGCACCCCGAGCTGGCGGGCGACCATGAGGTCGGACGTGGTCATCGCGGTCCCTTCTGACGGAGTCGGTTCGCACGCTCAGTGTCGCGCTTGGTGGACTTTCCCGACCGGGTGACCTGTGTCCGAGAAGCGGGACGCGGGCCGGCTACACGATGCCCGCCGCGATCAGCTGCTGCCAGATCTCGCCCTGGTCGACGACTTCGACGCCGAGCTTTTCGGCCTTGGTCAGCTTGCTCGCGCCGACGTCCGCGCCGGTGATGAGCAGGTCCGTGCCGGCCGAGACCGACGTCGCCGTGGTCGCGCCCGCCTTTTCGCAGAGCCGCTGGAACGTCGGGCGGGGGACCTTCTCGCCGGACCTCGGGTCGCTGATCGCGCCGGTGACCACCACCGTCTTGCCCGCCAGCGGCGCACCCGCCGCGACGACCGGCGGGAGGTCCTCCTCGCGCACGTCCAGCGAAACCCCCGCTTCCCGCAGGCGCTCGAGCTCGGGACGCAGCCGGGTCAGGTGCTCGATCAGCGACGCGGCGACCTTCGGCCCGATGTCGTCCACGGCCACGAGCCCGTCGACGCCCGCCTCCGCGACGTCCTCCAGGGAGCCGAACCCGGCCCGGCACAGGCGGGCGGCGGTGCCCTCGGACGCCATCGGGATCGCCAGCCCGATCAGCGCCCGGCGCAGGCCGACCGCCCGGCTCGCGTCGATCGACTCGATCATCCGGGTGGCCGAAACCTCGCCGATCCGGTCGAATTCGAGCAGCTTTTCCTTCGTCAGCCCGTAGAAGTCCGACGGGTTCTCCAGGATCCCCGCCTCGGCCAGGCGTTCGATCCACACGCCGCCGATCGCGTCGATGTCCGCCGCCGCGCGCGACGCCCAGTGGATCAGCCGCCGCACCGTCTGCGCCGGGCAGGACACGTTGGTGCAGAACAGTTCCCGGCTGTTGCCCTGCTCGGTCAGCGGCTGCCCGCACGACGGGCACGCGTCCGGCGGGACGATCTCCCGCTCGGCGCCCGTGCGCTTCGAGGCGTCGAGCACGCCGGCCACGAACGGGATGACGTCGCCGGCGCGGCGCACCAGCACGGTGTCGCCGATCTTGATGCCGCGGGCGCGGATCACCTCCTGGTTGGCCAGCGTCGCGCGGGTGACCGTGCCGCCGCCGACGAACACCGGCTCCAGCCAGGCGACCGGCGCGATCTTGCCCGTCTTGCCGACGTCCCAGACCACATCGGACAGCACGGTGGTCTTCTCCTCGGCCGCGAACTTGAACGCCAGCGCGCCGCGCGGTGAGCTCGACCGGGTGCCGGCCGCCGCGTACGCGTCCCGGCTCGCCAGCCGCAGGACGGCGCCGTCGAGGTCGTAGTCCAGGTCGTTGCGCTGCTGTTCGATCTCGCCGATCACGCTCTGCGCCTCGGCCGCGTCGGCGCAGCGCCGCATGTCGGCCGCGGTGAAGCCGAGCGTGTGCAGCGCGCTGCCGAGGTCGGTCTCCGCGCTGTCGGGCTCGGTGTGCAGGTCGAAGGCGAAGAACCGCAGCCGCCGCTCGGCCACGGTGGCCGGGTCCTTCGCGCGCAGGGTGCCGGCGGCGGCGTTGCGCGGGTTGATCAGCGGCTTGTCCGGGTGGGCGGTGTTGTAGGCGGCGAAGGTGGACCGCAGCATGACCGCCTCGCCGCGAACCTCGACCCGGCCGGGTGCGTCGATCTGCTCCGGGATCCCGTCGGTCAGGGCCCGCACGAGCACGGTGACGTCGTCACCGGTCGTGCCGTCGCCGCGGGTGACCGCCCTGGCCAGCCGCCCGTTCTCGTAGACGACGGCCAGCGACAGCCCGTCCAGCTTCGGCATGACCACCACCGGCTGACCCGGGAAGCGGGCGAAGAACGCCTCGACCTGCTCGGGTTTGGTGGCCTTCTCCAGCGACAGCATCGGGCGCGAGTGCCGGATCGGCGCGTGCAGCACCGCGGGCGCGCCCACCTGGTCGAGCGGGTTCGGGTCGGGGGTGAGCTCCGGGTGCGCCTCGATCAGGCTCCGCAGCTCGTCCTCGACCGTGTCGTACTCCGCGTCGGCCACCAGCGGCGAGCCACGGTAGTAGGCGTCGCGCAGCACCGTGATGCGGTCGGCGAGCTCCTGGATGCGTTGCTGGCTGTTCACGGGAGTGACGTTACCGGGCACCACCGACAAAAACCGGCAGCCTGGAGGAACTCCGGGTTTACGATCAAGATCATGCGATTCGCCATCAAGACCTCGCCCCAGAACACCCAGTGGGCCGACATGCTCGCCGTCTGGCAGGCCGCGGACGAGATCGAGCTGTTCGAGTCCGGGTGGACCTTCGACCACTTCTACCCGATCTTCTCCGACTCGACCGGTCCCTGCCTGGAAGGGTGGGTGACGCTGACCGCGCTCGCGCAGGCCACCCGGCGGCTGCGGCTGGGCACGCTGGTCAGCGGCATCCACTACCGCCACCCGGCGCTGCTGGCGAACATGGCCGCGACGCTCGACATCGTCTCCGGCGGGCGGCTGGAGATCGGCATCGGCGCCGGCTGGAACGAAGAGGAGTCCGGTGCCTACGGCATGGAGCTCGGCACGATCAAGGAGCGCAGCGACCGGTTCGAGGAAGCCTGCGAGGTCCTCGTCGGGTTGCTGACGCAGGAGACCACGACGTTCCAGGGGGAGCACTACCAGCTGGCCGACGCCCGCTGCGAGCCCAAGGGCGTCCAGAAGCCGCACCCGCCGATCTGCATCGGCGGCAGCGGCGAGAAGCGCACCCTGCGCACGGCGGCGAAGTACGCCCAGCACTGGAACTTCGTCGGCGGCCCGCCCGAGGAGTTCGCCCGCAAGCGGGACGTCCTGCACCGCCACTGCGCCGACGTCGGCCGCGACCCGGCCGAGATCACGCTGTCCTCGCACGTCCGGCTCGAGCCGGACCTCGACTACGCGAAGGTCGCCGCCGAGGCGGAGGCCCTCGCGGAAGTGGGCCTCGACCTGGCGATCGTGTACCTGCCGCCGCCGCACACCCCGGCCGTGCTGGAGCCGCTGGCGAAGGCGCTCGAGCCGCTGCGCTGACCGTCAGGCCGGGGCGCCCAGCGCGGCGACGGCCGCGGCGATGCCCGCCCGGTCGAAGCCGGCGGTGGGCAGGGTGGCGCTGTGCGCGTGGCGGACCACCCCCCGGGCGTCGACGAGGACGCTGCCGGACCGCTGGAGCGTGCCGAAGACGGCCCGGTGCAGCCCGACGAGCTCGTGGGGCGAGTTCTCCCGGCCGGTGAGAACCGGGAAGGGGACGTCGTGCTTCGCCCGCCACGCGGCCGCCGTCTCGCGGTCCTCGGGGACGGCGATCAGGACGCGGACGCCGGCCGCTTCCAGTGCGGCGGCGTCCTCGGCGAGGGCGCGGACGTGGTGGCGGCAGACCGGGCAGGTCGTCGAGCGCAGGAAGTAGAGGAGGGTGGCGCGGCCGCCGGGGACGCCGACGGGCCGGCCGTCGGTGTCCTCCAGTTCCAGGTGCGGGGCGGGTGATCCGGCTTCGAGCATCTTGTTTTCCTTTCAGACGGTGTGCAGCCGGGCCCGGACGGCCGCCCGGGCCCGGTGCAGGTGGGACTTCACGGCCGCGGTGCTCAGGCCGAGCGTGTCGGCGACCGCCCGGCCCGGGTGGCCGAGGACGTCGCGCATGACGAGGACGCGGCGCTGGACGTCGGGCAGCTCGCGGATGGCTTCGGCGACGCGCTCGGCTTCGAGCCGCTTGAGGGCCTCGTCCTCGGCTGACGCGGCTTGGCCGGGGTCGGCGGTGTCGTCGAGGAGGCGCCGGGCGCGGCGGAGGCACTCGTTGCGGACGATGCGGAACATCCACGAGGCCAGGGCCGCCGTGGCGCGCAGCGAGCCGATCTTGCGGTAGAGGACGATCAGGGCTTCCTGAGCTGCGTCTTCGGCGTCCTGGGGGGATGCGCACAGGTTTTCGGCGAAGCGGCGGACGTGCGGGTGGGCGCCGTGCACCACCGCGGTGAGCGACTCCAGGTCGCCGTCCTGTGCCGCTGCCACGAGCTGCTCGCTCACCCACGCCATCGGTTCTCTTCCTGTTGAGGTGACCACGCCTGATAAGAGGCTTTGACCCCTCGAAAGGATTCACCTTGTGGGTGATGGGTTGGCCGTGATGCCCTGCCGGGCACGGGAGAAGCCTTCGCAAGCGCGGCTGGTGTTCCTCCGCCGACCCGAACGCCGGATTGTTCAACGGCCGGCAGGCCGTGTCAAGGCGGGAAAGCGTGCCTTGACACGGCCTGCCGGCCGCTGAGGCGGCTGCGTATCGGTTCGGCAGGGGGGTGCGGCCGGGAGCCTTTGCTGGGTGCGGCCTGGGTTCAAGCCTCCGGATGGGCGATGGCTTGTTCCGGCCTCTCGTTGCTCAGCGTGTGCGGGGTCGTCTGGTTCGGGGTGCCGCGGGGCTTCTGGTGGGCGGCGCGTGGGTGCCGCCCTGTGCCCGCTTGTCGCGTCGTGGCTTTTCCCGGCTGCTTCCGGAAACGTCGAACATCGAAATCTCCGGGTTCGTGATCAATGGACATGGTTACTTATTTCTGTTACGACTCCGAATCTGTTTCACTCGATCGTGTGACACTGAAATTCGGGGCTGGGTGCTTGTTGGCGAAAAGTAATGGCGACGGTAAGGTCGTGGCCTGGAGAACAACCCGAATGGTTGATTATCGCCACCTCGCCTTCCGCAAATTCGGAGTAGGAAGAAACAGTCTTGGATTTCGAAGCACTGGCCGGCGAGCTGCGGAACCTGCGGGAAACCGTCGCCGGGGTGACCGATACGGTGCTGGCCGCCGTCGATGGGATTCCGATCATCGCCGATGCCGCCGATGACATCGATCCGGCGAAGATCTCCGCGCTCGCCGCGGCCGATCTCGGGATTGCCCGGCAGGCCGCCGAAATCACCGGCAAGGGGACGTTGCACCAGACCGTCGTGTTCGGCAGCGAAGGCTACATGGCCGTCTACGCCATCGGGCGGCTCGCCCTGATGGTCGTGCTGGGGGACAAGGGCCTGAACGTCGGGCGCCTGCTGTTCGAATCCCGGCCCGTCATCGAGCGGATCGGCTCGATCCTGGCCGCGTAGCCCGCCGGCCGGTCACCCCGTCCACGAAAGGATGCAGCAGATGATGAACATCGACACGGCACTCAAGGAAGCCATGTCCATCAGCGGCGCCGTCGGCGTCGCGCTGGTCGACTACGAAAGCGGGATGTCGCTCGGCACCAGCGGCGGCGGCGACTGGCTCGACCTGGAGGTCGCCGCGGCCGGGAACACCGAGGTCGTCCGGTCGAAACTGCGGGTCATGTCCTCGCTGGCGCTCAACGATTCCATCGAGGACATCCTGATCACGTTGCACCGGCAATACCACCTGATCCGGCTGATGAATTCGGTCGGCTCGCGCAATTCGCTGTTCCTCTACCTGGTGCTGGACCGCGACCGGGCGAACCTGGCGCTGGCCCGGCACTACCTCAAACGCATCGAAACGGATCTGCAGGTGTAACCGGGGATGACCGGAGGCGGCTCCCGCGCCGCACTCGTGATCGGCTCGGCGTTCGTGCACGACATCGGCTCGCTGTTCCCCGTGACGATGAACCTCGCCGGTGACGAGCTGGCGTTCACGTTCGTGTCGTCCTGCCCGTCGCCCGACGCCGTCGAGGAGTGGGTGCGGCGGCGTTCGGGCACCGTCGTGGCCGGCCGGGTGCCGCGCTTCTTCGTCGACGCCGGCGGACGGCGCATCCGCGTCGAACTGGCCGGATCGGCGATCCGGGCCCTGGTCGTGCTCGCCGACGAGGTGACCGCCGCCCCCGCGTCCGTCCCGCGGCTCGGCCGCTGGCAGGACCAGATGCCCTGCCGAGTGCGGGGCGCGATGGACGAGCTCGCGCGGATGCTGTCGCGCTGCCACCACCGTGCGGGCGGCCCCGCGCCGCTGATCGACCTGGAACTGGCCTACCGCCCGGACCGCGAGTACGAGACCCGCGTGGCCGGCGCGCACGAGCGGGTGCGGGCCTACATCGCGCCGGTCCGCCCGGTGCTGGCGATGCGCTGGCGCTCGGCAACGTCGGCGCAGCGCAAGGCGTTCCTGTCGGAAGTTCCGGACGGCTC
This sequence comes from Amycolatopsis sp. NPDC003731, assembly GCF_053586895.1. Classification (NCBI taxonomy): domain Bacteria; kingdom Bacillati; phylum Actinomycetota; class Actinomycetes; order Pseudonocardiales; family Pseudonocardiaceae; genus Amycolatopsis; species Amycolatopsis sp. NPDC003731. The sequence continues at coordinate 23,958 of NZ_JBSFNC010000048.1, forward strand.
GCCGGCCCGCGGCTGGCTCCGGCGGCGCCGGACAACGCGAATCATGGGAATGGAAGTGGAGGTGGCGCCCTGACGGGTCAGGCCGGCCGGGTGCTGCCAGACTGCTCCGGTACGGCCGTCGTCGGATCGAGGGACTCGCATGAAGATCGCCCGGTTGTTCGGAGCGCTGGTGCTCGCGTTGTCCGGCGTGCTGCTGGTGGCCGGGCCCGCGTCGGCCCACACCGAGCTCAAGTCGAGTTCGCCCGCCGAAGGGGCGAGCCTCGCCGCCGCGCCGCGCAAGATCGAGCTCACCTTCGAGGAGCCCGTCACCCTCCAGCCGGATCCGATCTCGATCACCGGCCCGGGTGGGGCGAAGTGGACGGTCGGCACACCTTCGGTCGTCGACGCGGTGATCACGGCCCCGGTGACCGCGGCCGGCCCGGTCGGCGCCTACACGCTCACCTACAAGGTCGTCTCGGACGACGGCGACAAGGTGACGGCCGAGGTGCACTTCACGCTCACCGCGCCGGTCCCGTCCAGTTCCGCGGCGCCGACCTCGGCGGCTGCCGCGCCGGCCACCACCGCGTCCGCGACGCCGAAGCCGGATCCGGCGAGCGAGATCGGCACCAGCGTTCCGGCCTGGGTGTGGATCCTGGTCGCCGTCGTCGTGGTGGTGGCCGCGGTCGTCGTCGCACTGCGGCTGCGTCGACGACCCCGGCCGTAAGGCTGCTCACCGCAGTTCGGCGAAGAATTGCCGGACGTCGCCGACCAGCAGATCGGGCGCCTCCAGTGCCGCGAAGTGGCCGCCGCGGGGGAACTCCGACCAGTGCACGATCGTGTGCTCGCGGTCGAGCGCGCCGCGGATCGACAGGTCCAGGGGGAACACCGCGACACCGGTCGGCACCGGGGACCGCTCGCTCGCGCCCCACGCGCCGGCGTGGGCCGTCTCGTAGTAGCAGTTGGCCGACGAACCGCCGGTGCCGGTCAGCCAGTAGAGCATCACGTTGGTGAGCAACAGGTCCCGATCCACCGCGTCCTCGGGCAGCTCGGCCGCCGGGTCGGTCCACTCCTTGAACTTCTCGACGATCCAGGCCAGCTGCGCCACCGGCGAGTCGTGCAGCCCGTGCGCCAGCGTCTGCGGCCGGGTCGTCTGCACCGCCACGTACCCGCCCTGCTCGGTCCGCATGTACTCGAACTGCTGCAGCCGCGCCTTTTCGGCGTCCGTGAGCTCGACGTCGTCGTCCGGCGCACCGAACGCGTAGAGCCCGTTCGCGTGCACGCCGACGACCTTGTCCGGGTTGAGCCGGCCGAGTCCCGGGCCGACGACCGCGCCGGTGTCGCCGCCCTGGACGCCGTAGCGGTCGTAGCCGAGCCGGTCCATCAGCTCGGCGAAGGCGCGGGTGATCCGGCCGGTGTCCCAGCCCGCCTCGCGGGTCGGCCCGGAGAAGGCCGTGCCGGGGATCGACGGGATCACGAGGTGGAACGTCTCGCTCAGCGGGCCGATCACGTTCAGGAACTCCACGACCGACCCGGGCCAGCCGTGGATCAGCAGCAGGGGCAGGGCGTCCGGCGCGGCCGAGCGGACGTGCATGAAGTGGATGTCCTGCCCGTCGATCTCGGTGACGAACTGCGGGAAGGCGTTCAGCTTCCGCTCGTGGGCGCGCCAGTCGTAACCGTCGCGCCAGTACCCGGCCAGCTCCTTGAGGTAGCTGACCGGCACCCCGCGGCTCCAGCCCACCCCGGGCAGGTCCGCGCCCCAGCGGGTGCGGGCGAGCCGGTCGCGCAGGTCGTCCAGTTCGGCCTGGGGGACGTCGATGGTGAAGGGCCGGATCTCTTCGTTGTTCTGCATGTCTCCAACCCTAGGAGCCGGTTAGGTCAGGTTCGGTCCTAGCTTCGGGGCAGAATGCAGTTCATGTGGGAAACCTCGGCACGGCTCCTGCGGCTGCTCTCGCTCCTGCAGACCCGGCGCGACTGGTCCGGAGCGGAACTGGCCGAACGCCTGGAGATCACCCCGCGGACCGTGCGCCGCGACGTCGAACGGCTGCGCGCGCTCGGCTACCCGGTGCTGGCCACCGCGGGCACCGCCGGCTACCGGCTGGGTGCCGGCGCGGACCTGCCGCCGCTGCTGCTCGACGACGACGAGGCCGTCGCCGTCGCGATGGGCCTGCGCACGGCGGCGGGCGGCTCGATCACCGGCATCGAGGAGACGTCGGTGCGCGCGCTGGCCAAGCTCGAGCAGGTGCTGCCGTCGCGGTTGCGGCACCGGATCAACGCCCTGCGGTCGGCGACGGTGCCGCTCGCCAACACCGGCCCCACCGCCGACCCGGACACCCTCACCGCCATCGCCGCCGCCGTCCGCGACTCGGTGCGGCTGCGCTTCGGCTACCGCGCCCACGACGGCACCGAAAGCGTCCGCACCACCGAGCCGCACCGGCTGGTGCACACCGGGCGGCGCTGGTACCTCATCGGCTGGGACGTCGACCGCGAAGACTGGCGCACCTACCGCGTCGACCGCCTCGAACCCCGCACGCCCACCGGGCCCCGGTTCACCCCGCGCACCCCGCCCGACCCCGATCTCGGCGGGTACACCTCCCGGGCGATCTCGACCTCGGCCTACCGCTACCAGGGCCGGTTCACCCTGCACGTCAGCGCCGAGACCGCGGCCGAGCGGATCAGCCCCACCACCGCGGCGCTGGAGCCGATCGACGAGCACAGCTGCACCCTGCGCGCCGGCTCGGACTCGCTCGACGAGCTGGCGATCTACGTCGCCGGCAAGGGGTTCGACTTCCAGGTGCACGAGCCACCGGAGCTCGTCGACCACATCCGGGCGCTGGCGGCGAGGTTCGGCCGGGCGGTCGGCTGAACCGACGTCGTCCCGGGGCGCTGCGGGCCTCCTGGCGGCACGTGGAAGCCAGCAGCAGCACCAGGAAAAGCACCGCGACGAGCCACCACCAGTTCCGCCACGCCCGGCTGCAGGACCACCTGGCCCGGACCTTCGCGGAACCGGCGGCCTCGGCGCAGGAGCCGGTTCCGCGGTAGCACCGATTCCTTCGGGGACTTCGCGGTGTCCAAGTCTTCGGAAGCGGCGAGACGCCGGTGACCGGAGCAAGGAGACACGAGTGCGCACCACGACTTCACCCACCCCCGTGGCCGCGGGGGCCGCCCAGCGAAGATGGGTGCTGGTCATCACCGCGGTGGCGTCGTTCATGGTCGTCCTCGACGCGCTGGTCGTGGCGACCGCGCTGACGGCGATCCGGACCGACCTCGGAGCGTCGGTCACCGAGCTCGAATGGACGGTCAACGCCTACGGCCTGAGCTTCGCCGTCCTGCTCATGACGTCGGCGGCGGCCGGTGACCGCTGGGGACGGCGGCGGGTCTTCGCGGCGGGGGTGACGCTGTTCGCGGCGGCGTCGCTGATCTGTGCGGTCGCGCCCGGTGCCGAGGTCCTGATCGCCGGGCGGGTGCTGCAGGGCGCCGGGGCCGCATTCGTCATGCCGCTCGCGCTCGCCCTGCTCGGGGCCGCCTTCCCGGCGCAGCTGCGGGCCAAGGCGCTCGGGGTGTTCGCGAGCGTCAGCGGGGTCGCGGTCCCGCTCGGGCCGCTGCTCGGCGGCGCGGTCGTGGAAGGCATCTCGTGGCCGTGGATCTTCTGGATCAACGTCCCGATCGGGCTGGCGCTGGCGTACTTCGCGCTGACCCGGATGCCGGAGAGCCACGGCCCGGACCCGGCCCTCGACGTCCCGGGCCTGGTGCTGGCCGGTGCCGGCTCGTTCGGGGTGGTGTGGGGCCTGGTCCAGGGCAATTCGGCCGGCTGGACCAGCGTGAGCGTGCTGGGGCCGCTGGTGGCGGGCCTGGTGGCGCTCGGCGCGTTCGTGGCGTGGCAACGGCGAGCGGCCCATCCGATGCTGCCGCTGCACCTGTTCCGCTCACGCCGGTTCGCCGCCGGCAACGCGGTGATCTTCTTCCACTGGGCGTCCGCGCTGGGCGCGGTGTTCTTCATGGCCCAGTTCCTGCAGGACGGACTCGGCTACGGGCCACTGGCGGCCGGGCTCGGGCTCGCGCCGTGGGGGCTGACGACGACGGTCGTCCCGCAGCTGGCGGGCCGGCTGGTCGGCCGGTTCGGCGAACGGCCCTTCATCGTGGCCGGGCTGGGGTTGCACGCTCTCGCTATGGTGTGGCTCGCCCTGGTCGCCGGGCCTGAGATCGGCTACTGGGTGATCGGTGTGCCGCTCGTGCTGTCGGGCACGGGGATCGCGATGTGCCTGCCGGCGGCGCAGAGCGCGGTGCTGACGTCGGTCGCGCCGCGGTACCTCGGCAAGGCTTCCGGCGCCTTCAGCGCGATGCGGCAGCTGGGCGGGGCGTTCGGCGTCGCGGTCCTGGTCGCCGGGTTCTCGCTGGCCGGCAGCTACGCGTCCGGTGCGGCGTTCTCCGCCGGGTTCACCGCCGCCGCGGTGGCCGGCGCCGTCCTCGCCGCGGCGGGCGCGGTGGCCGGTTCCGTCATCCCCCCACGTTCCGCCGAGGAGCCGAGCGATGTCTGACCTGAAAGCCGGTGTGCTGCGCGAGCTGCACCACGGGAAGCCGCTGGTGCTGCCGAACGCGTGGGACGAGGAGAGCGCCTCGCTCGTGGTGGCGGCCGGGTTCCCGGTGGTGGCGACGTCCAGTGCGGCGGTGGCCGGCGCGCTGGGGCACGAGGACGGCGAGCGGGCGCCGTGGCGGGAGATGTTCGCCGCCGTCGCGCGGATCGCCCGCGCGGTGCCGGTCCCGGTGACGATGGACGCCGAGGCGGGCTACGGCCTGGCGCCGGATCAGCTCGTGGCGGAACTGCTGGCCGCCGGCGTGGTGGGCTGCAACCTGGAGGACACCGACCACCGGGCCGGGGGACTGGTGGCGGCGACGGCCCAGGCGGACCGGCTGGCCGCGATCCGCGCGGCGGCCGGTGCCGCGCTGGTGATCAACGCGCGGATCGACACTTTCCTGCCGCCGAGCGGGTTTTCCGGACCGGAGCGGACGGCGGAGGCGATCCGGCGCGGGCGGCTCTACCGCGAGGCCGGAGCGGATTGTGTGTACCCGATCGGGGTTTCGAGCGCGGACGACCTCCGTCGCCTGGTGGCGGGCGTGCCCGGGCCGGTCAACGGGAACACCGGCCCGGAACTGGACCTCGGCACTCTGGCGTCATTGGGGGTCGCCAGAGTGTCGTTCGGGCCGCGGTTCTACCGCGCCGGCCTGGCGGCGATGCGTGGCTCGCTGGAGGAGCTGCGCCGCGCGGCGGGGTTGGCGGATGCGTGACGGCCGGTCGCCCGCCGATTCCCGCCCCGCGGCGGGAACGGCGGCGACGCTCGCCGCCGCGCTCGAGTACGCCGTCGTCTCGGCGGCGGAGGTCGGGCTCGCCGATCTCGGCCGGCCCTCGGCCTGCGACGCCTGGACCGTCGCCGAGACCCTCGCTCACCTCGTGCGCTCCCTCCGCTGCGTGGCGGCTTCACTCGCCTCCGGCGAAGTCCCACCGGTGACACCGCCGCGAACCGGGCCGAACACCGCCCGCTCCCTCCGGCGCGACCTCGCCGGCGCCGCGGCCGCGCTCACGGCCGCGGCAGGGGATCTCCGCGGCCGCCGCTCGGTCGCCGTCGACGGGTTGCCGCTGCCGTGTCACCGGCTGATCGTCGTGGCCGCCATCGAAGCCACCGTCCACGGCTGGGACGTACGGCCGGCCCGGCCGATCCCCGACGACCTCGCCACCCGGCTGCTCGCCGAACTGCCGTCGGTGCTCGACCGCGGCACCCGCCCGGGCCTGTTCGCCGAGCCCGTCGCCCGGCCGCCGGGGTGTGGACCCGGTGCCCGGCTGCTGGCCGCCCTCGGGAGGGATGATCGACGATGTCCATGACGAACGAGGAGCGCGTGGTGTCTTCCGAGGAGCGGCTGCGGGACGAGTTCGGCTCGCTGCGCCCGGCGCTGGTGGCGCACTGCTACCGGATGACCGGGTCCCACCAGGACGCCGAAGACGCCGTCCAGGAGACCTACCTCAAGGCCGCCCGCGGGGTGGCCGCCTTCGAGGGGCGGTCGTCGCTCAAGACGTGGCTCTACCGGATCGCCACCAACACCTGCCTCACCGAGCTCAATCACCGCAGCCGGCGCGTGCTGCCCGCCGGGCTCGGGCCGCCGTCGGACGATCCGGGGACGCGCGTGTTCGCCGACGACTCCGTCGCGTGGCTCGGGCCGCTGCCCGACGCCGTGCTCGGCGACCCGGGGGAGGTGGTGGTGCGGCGCGAGTCGGTCCGGCTGGCGCTGGTCGCCGCGCTGCAGCACCTCCCGCCCCGCCAGCGCGCGGCTTTCCTGCTGCGTGAAGTGCTTTCGTGGTCGGCCGCGGAGATCGCGGACACGCTCGCGATCAGCGTGCCGGCGGTGAAGAGCCTCCTGCAGCGGGCGCGTGCGGCGCTCGACGAGCTGGACTTGGACACCCGGGTGCCGGAGCCGGACGAGCGTGCGCTGCTCGACCGCTACATCGCCGCGTTCGAGGCCGAGGACACCGCGGCGCTGCGCGCGGTCATCCAGGACGACTTCAGCCTCGAAGCCGTGCCGCACCCGGTGTGGTTCAAGGGCGTGGACCGGTGCTTGCCGTTCCTGGAGCGCGCGTTCGCGGCCCCGGGTGGAGCGGCACGGCTGCTGCCGACCCGAGCCAACGGCCAGCCCGCGGCGGGCAGCTACCGCCTGGACGCCGCCGGAGTCCGCCGCGCCGACGGGCTGTGGGTGTTCACGATCGCCGGCGGCCGGTTCGCGAAGGCGGTCAAGTTCCACGGCCCGGCCCTCGTCGCGGCGGCGGGCCTGCCGGACCGGCTCTAGGCTGTTTCGAGGTGCTGACCAGCCAGGTAGTGCCCGATAGATCGGTCAACGACCAAGAAGGTCGAGAACACCGGAGACCTCGTGGCCGGCCTGACGGCAGCGGGCGAGCCGATCTGACCGACGCGCAGTGGGCGATGCTCCTGGCGGCGTTGCACACTCGGGCGGACGCGGCCGGGCTGCCCGCACCGACAGTGCCCGGCAGAAGGAACCGCCCGGTGGTGTCGGGGAGCCCGAGCCAGCCGATCACGCGCTGGGGGTGATTCACCGCAGTTCGAGGCGGTACTGGCCATTGAAACAGGCTCTAGTGGGCGAGCGGTTCCACGCCCACGACGGCGTAATTTCAAACGGGCTTGCGTCCCCGGACGCGGCGGACCACGAACACCCCGATGGCGACGGCGATCGCGGCGAACACGACGTACTGGAAGATCGCCGCGTACCGCTCGACGAGCTGCCAGTGTTCGCCGAGCAGGTAGCCGGCGACCACGAACCCGGTGTTCCAGATGAGGCTGCCGGCGGTGGTGTAGAGCAGGAACCGCCCGAACGGCATGCGTTCGACCCCGGCGGGCAGCGAGACGAGGCTGCGGAAGACGGGGATCATCCGCCCGAAGAAGACGGCTTTGCCGCCGTGCCGGGCGAACCACGTGGCGGTCCGGTCGAAATCGGCGGTCTTGACGAGCGGGATCCGGCCGACGAGCCGGCGCGTGCGGTCGTGCCCGAGCCGCTGCCCGAGCAGGTAGACGACGACGGCCCCGGCCACCGACCCGAGGGTGGTCCAGAAGAGGGCACCACCGAGGCTGAAGGAGCCCCGCCCGGCGGCGAATCCGGCGAGCGGCAGGACGAGCTCGCTGGGAAGGGGCGGGAAGAGGTTGTCGAGCCCGACGACGAGGGCGGCCCCGGGACCTCCGAGCGACTCCATGAGCCCGACGGCCCATCCGGCCACCCCGGTCATCTCCCCGGCGGTGGTGGGTGCGGTCATGAGGGCTCCTGGGGTGGGTGTCACGTGCGGTGCGTGGCTTCAGCCGGCGCAGGCCCGGGTCAGCGCCGTCACCTGGTCCGCCTTCTTCCGGGCCCAGTCCGCCGGGGTCTTCACCAGGTCGTCCACGGTCGTCTCGCGCAGCGTTGCCGCCAGGCTGTTGATGGCCTCCGCCGCGGTGGTGTTCGCCGCCTTCGCGGCCAACCCGGTCAGCTCGTCGGCGGCCGCGTGGGCGCGGTCGGCCGCCGCCTGGGGGTTCGTCGGGTCCGGGTTCGCCGTGGCGATGCGGACGGCGTCCGCGCAGACCGCCGCCGTCGAGGCCGCGTTGCTCACCTGGCCCGCCGTTTCCGCTGCCACGCCGCAGCCCGTCAAGGTCAGCAGGAGGCCTCCGGCGAGGACTGTGGTGGTCAGGCGCATCGTCATTCCTTCCGGGAGACAGCCGAGGTTTTGAGCAGGCTGGCCGTGACCGCCGTCGCGAGGATCGCGGCGACCACGCCCAGCGAAAGGGCCGTCGGGATCTTCCAGACGTCCAGCAGCAGCATCTTCACGCCGACCCAGACCAGCACCAGGGCCAAGCCGAGCTTCAGGTACACGAACCGGTGCATCACGTCGGCGAGCAGGAAGTACATCGCCCGCAGGCCGAGGACGGCGAAGGCGTTCGAGGTGAACACCAGGAACGGTTCCTGGGTGACCGCGAAGATCGCCGGGATCGAGTCGACCGCGAAGACGACGTCGGTGACTTCGATCAGGACCAGGACGGCGAGCAGCGGCGTGGCCACCCAGCGGCCGGCCTGCCGGACCAGGAACTTGCCGCCGTGGTCGCCGTCGGTGGACGGCACGATCCGGCGGAACAGCCGCAGCACCGGGTTCCGCTCGTAGTCGACCGCCTCGTCCTTGTGGAACGCCATCCGCACGCCGGTGAGGACGAGGAACGCGCCGAACACGTAGAGGATCCAGGCGAAGCTCGCGATCAGCACCGAGCCCGCCGCGATGAACACCGCCCGGAACACCAGGGCACCGACCACGCCGTAGAACAGGATGCGGTGCTGGTACTCGCGGGGGACGGCGAAGTAGCTGAAGATGATCGCGAACACGAAGACGTTGTCGACCGCGAGGGACTTCTCGATGACGTAGCCGGCGAAGTACTGGCCCGCGAACTCCCCGCCCCAGGCCCACCAGACCACGCCGCCGAAGGCGAGCCCGAGCACCACCCACGCGCCGGACCACGCCAGCGCCGACCGGACGCCGACGACGGGGGACTTGCGGTGGGCGGCCAGGTCGATCGCGAGCATGGCGAGGATGACGCCGAGCACGGCGGCCCAGGCCCAGAACGGGACAGTCACGACACAATCCTCCGGTTCGGTGACGAACCGGAGGTCTCCCCGGTCACCCGAAGGTGACGCCGGCACCGGGCTGCTCTGGGGCAGCCGGATTGACGATGCCGGACCGGGCGGGTACTCCCCTCCGCTGCCACCAGAATGACGAACTGCTCTTCGTCTGTCAAGTTCGGACGTCTACTGTGGCCGGTATGGCCTCGTGGACGTTCCTCAGCAACCACGCGCACGTCCTGCTCTGCGTGGCCGCGGATCCCGACCGCACGCTGCACGACATCGCCGGGCGCGTCGGGATCACCGAACGCGGCGTGCAGCTGATCCTCGCCGACCTGATCGCCGAGGGCTACGTGGAGCGCGAGCGGGTCGGCCGCCGCAACCACTACAAGATCCACCCGGAAGGCCGGCTGCGTCACCCGTTGGAGGCGCACCACCGGGTGGCCGACCTGGTCGCGGCCCTCGGCGTCGAACCCGCGAACCACCCGCCCGGGCTCAGGAGCCCGCAGGCGTGAACCAGGCCGCCGCGTCGGCCGCCACCACGGCGGACCCGCCGCTGGTGAGCACGGCCTCGCCCCAGCCGTCCGGCACGGTGAACGGCGTGCTTCCGGTGTTCACCACGCACACCAGGTCCCCGCGCCGGAACGCGAGGACCCCGGGCGCGCCTGTGTCCAGCCACTCGACCGGGCCCGGCGCGCCGAGCCGCCGTTCCCGCCGCGCCCGGACCGCGCGGCGGTACAGCTGCAGCGTCGACGTGTCGTCCTTCTCCTGCACGTCGACGGCGTAGCGGCCGAACCACTCCGGCTGCGGCAGCCACGGCGTCCCGGTGCCGAACCCGAACGCGGGCGGGTCCGCGACCCACGGCAGCGGGACCCGGCAGCCGTCGCGGCCCTTCTCGAGGCCGCCCGTCCGGTGGAACACCGGGTCCTGGCGGGCTTCGTCGGGCAGGTCCTGGACTTCCGGCAGGCCGAGCTCCTCGCCCTGGTACAGGAACACCGAACCCGGCAGGGCCAGCACGAGGAGCAGCGCCGCGCGGGCCCTGCGGTCGCCGAGCTCGACGTCGACTTCGCCGCGGGGGCGCATCAGCGCCGCGAAGGCGTCGTTGCTCTCCGGGGCCGGTTCCGGGCGGACGATCCCGTACCGCGTCACCGCCCGGTGGACGTCGTGGTTGGCCAGCGTCCACGCCGCCGGGGCGCCGTGGACCTCGGTGCGGGCCGTGGCGCGCTCGATCGCGCCGCGCAGGGCGCCTGCCTCCCACGGCTGGACGAGCAGGTCGAACGAGAAGGCCTGGTGCAGTTCGTCCGGACGCAGGTAGCTGTCCAGATCGGCCGGGTCCGGCACCCAGACCTCGCCGACCAGCAGCAGGTCGCGCTCCGGGCCGTAGCCGGCCGCCAGCGCGCGCCACCTCCGGAAGATCTCGTGCACCTCCGGCCGGTTCCAGCTGTAGGCGTTGTAGCCGCCGTCCGCCGGGTCCCAGTCGCGCAGGGCCGCGTCCTTGATCAGGCCGTGGCAGACGTCGATGCGGAAGCCGTCCACGCCGCGGTCGAACCAGAAGCGCAGGACGTCGTCGAAGTACGCCAGCACCTCTGCGTTGCGCCAGTCGAAGTCCGGCTGCTCGCGGGTGAACAGGTGCAGGTACCACTGCCCGGGCGTGCCGTCGGGTTCGGTGACGCGGGTCCACGCCGGACCGCCGAAGACCGACTGCCAGTTGTTGGGCGGCTCGTCGCCCCGGCCGTCGCGGAAGACGAACCGCGCCCGCTCGGGGGAACCGGGGCCGGCGGCCAGTGCCGCCGTGAACCACGGGTGCTGCTCGGAGCAGTGGTTGGGCACCAGGTCCATCAGGATCCGCAGGCCGCGGGCGTGCGCCTCGGCGACCAGGCGGTCGAACGTCTCGAGACTGCCGTAGTCGGGGTTGACGCCGAGGTAGTCCGCGATGTCGTAGCCGTGGTCGGCCTGCGGCGAGGGGTAGCAGGGGTTGAGCCAGATCGCGTCGGCGCCGAGCCCGGCGATGTGCCCGAGCCGCCGGATCACCCCGCCGAGGTCTCCGACGCCGTCGCAGTCGCTGTCGGCGAAGGAACGGACATAGAGCTGGTACACCACCGCGTCGTCCCAGAACGAGCGCGGGCGGGAGGAAGTCGGCGACACCCCGCGATCTTCGCACGCGCGTACGGGGCGGATGGTTCACTGGGGCCATGTCTGTGGGGACGCACGAGCTCGAGGTGTTCGAGGGGGCCAGGGCGCGGCTGGAGGCCATCGCCTACCGCCTGCTCGGGTCGGCCACCGATGCCGAGGACGCCGTGCAGGACACCTTCCTGCGCTGGCAAGCCGCGGACCGGGAGCTCGTCGAGACGCCCGAGGCGTGGCTGACGAAGGTGCTCACCAACCTCTGCCTCAACCGGCTCACCTCGGCGCGGGCCCGGCGGGAGACCTACGTCGGCCAGTGGCTTCCGGAGCCGGTCTTCGCCGGGGACCGCATGCTCGGTCCCTCCGACACCGTCGAACAGCGGGAATCGGTGTCCATCGCGATGCTCACGCTGATGGAGCGGCTTTCGGCCAAGGAACGCGTCGTGTACGTGCTGCGCGAGGCGTTCGGGTACTCGCACGGCGAGATCGCCGAGGTGCTCGACCTCACCGAGACCAACTGCCAGCAGATCCACCGGCGCGCCAAGCAGCACCTCGTCGCCGACCACCGCCGGGTCGAGGTCGACGCGGCCGCCGCCCGCAGGATCGTCGAGGAGTTCCTCGCCGCGGCGCTCAGCGGCCGGACCGACTCGCTCGTGAAGCTGCTGGCCGACGACGCGATCAGCATCGGCGACGGTGGCGGCGTGGTGTTCTCGGTGCCGCGGCCGATCACCGGTGCCCTGCGGGTGGCGCGGTTCCTGCGCACGCTGTTCACGCCGAGCGAGGCCAAGTGGGAGATGGTCGGCGGCCGCCCCGACCTCTACGCCGCGGTCGCCAACGGCGCGCCGGCGCTGGTCATGGTGGTCGGCGACCGGGTCGTCGGCGTCTTCGCGCTGGACGTCACGGCGGACGGCATCGCGGGGGTCCACGCCCAGGCGAACCCCGCCAAGCTCGCCCGCGCGAGGGGGCAGTGGGACGCCGTCGAGCACGGGGAGCCACTCGCCGGCACCTGGTGACTCAGGTCACAGCCGACTTCTGTCAGGTTTCGCGCCGCTGTCCGGTTCAGGAAGCACACACCGACCGGACAGGAGCAAAACCATGAAGCACCGCATCGTCGTCCTCGGGGCCGGGTACGCCGGCGCCAACGCCGCCGGCCGCCTCGCCAAGCGCCTGCACCCCGCCGATACCGAGATCACCCTCGTCAACGCGGAGCCCGAGTTCGTCGAGCGCGTCCGCATGCACCAGCTGGCGACCGGCCAGGACCTCAAGCCCCGCCCGCTGGCGGAGGTCTTCGCGGGCACCGGCGTGCAGGTGCGGATCGCGCGGGTCGCCGCCGTCGACGCCGAACGCCGGCGCGTCGCCCTCGCGGGTGGTGAGGAGCTCGCCTATGACACGCTCGTCTACGCCCTCGGCAGCACCGCCGCCGACGTCCCCGAGCACGCCCACAGCGTCGCGGGCAAGGAAGCCGCGCTGCGCCTGCGGGCGCGGCTGGCCGAGCTCCCCGCGGGCGGGACCGTGCTCGTCGTCGGCGGTGGCCTCACCGGGATCGAAAGCGTCACCGAGATCGCCGAAGCCTGCCCGGACCTCGACGTCGCCTTCGCCGCTCGCGGTGGCCTCGGGGACTGGCTGAGCGAGAAGGGCCGCGACCACCTGCGGAAGGCGTTCGACCGGCTCGGTATCACCGTGCACGAGAACACGGCCGTCACGAGCGTCGAGCCGGCCACGGCGAGCACCGCCGACGGCCGCGTGATCCCGGCGCAGGTGACCGTGTGGACGGCCGGGTTCGCGGTCCACCCGATCGCCGCGGCCACGACGCTGGCGGTGTCGGCGACCGGGCAGGTCGTCGTCGACGAGACGATGCGGTCGGTCTCGCACGCCGACGTCTACGCCGTCGGTGACGCCGCGCTCGCCCCGGGCGCGAACGGCGCGCCGTTGCGGATGTCCTGCGCGTCGGGAGTGCCGACGGCCCACCAGGCGGCCGACGCGATCGCCGCCCGGCTGACCGGACGCCCGCTGCCGGAGAACAAGATCGGCTACGCCGCCCAGTGCATCAGCCTCGGCCGCCACGACGCCGTCGTGCAGTGGGTGACCCACGACGACCAGCCGAAACCGTCCGCCCTCACCGGCAAGACGGCCGCGCGCGTCAAGGAATTGATCTGCAAGAGCGCGGCCTGGAGCGTCTCGCACCCGACGTCGATGGCACCGGCCCGCCGCCGTCGCACCGGCATCACGCCGGAGCGGGCATCGCGACTCGCGCGGTGACGCCGTCGGGCCAGGTCAGCGTGACAGCGCGGCCGTCCCCGGCGACCGTCAACGACGGATCGGCGTCGTCCGGGCCGCCGCGGTCCAAGACCACCACGGCGGCGTACACGGCTCCCGGCTCCGGCGGCCCTTCGGTGGCGACGAACGGGATCGCGGTCCACTCACCCAGGGGGGAGACACCGGACTCGACCACCACGTCCGCCGTGGTGAACCCCCGCAGCGGACGCACCTCCGACCGGAGCTCCGGAGTCCGTGCGGAAGCCGCCTGGGTTTCCGGCGGTGTTTCGCCTGCGACCGGCCAGCCGCTCAGCCGCAGCGAACACACCCCGTCATCGACGTCGTCGAGCCGCGCGAGCCGCACCTCGACACCCCGCCGCACCACGGACACCACCGTCAGCACCGGCCCGGCCACCACCGGCCCGCCGCGGCCGGAGCCGTGGTCGGGGGAGTCGTCGGCGGACGTGTCGACCCAGCGGACCCGGCCCTGGGACGCCGCGGCCAGCACGCCGCCCGGCAGTTCGGTCGAGTAGCACGTCGAGAACCCCGCCCGGTGGCTCGCCCGGCCGTCCGCGTCGAGCACGGCCACCGTGTTGTCGGGCACCGCGGCCGCCGGGAACGTCGCCGTCGAATAGCCGAGCCGGGCGTAGAGCGGCGCGTCGGAGCGCGGGTCGCCGGGGCGGGCGTGGTCCGTGCCGTGGTTGACCACCAGGGCGATGCCGTCGCGGCGCCGTCCCGACACCAGCCAGCCCGGCGCGGCGACCACCCGGGCGACGTCCCCCGTCTCGATCGGCAGCGGCTGTTCGACGTCCGTCCACACGGGATGGTGCGCGGGCAGCGCGAGCCCCAGCAGGCCTTTGGCCGCCCAGTACGGCGACCCGGGCCCGGAGTACGCCTGGCGCATCGCGGGCCAGGCGTGGTGCCAGCCGAGGGTGAGCAGGTCGTCGGAGGCGCCGAAGTGCCGGACCATCCCGCCCGCCACCCGGCGCGTCAAGCCGGGGGCCAGCCCCGACGTCCCGGTCAGCGCACCCACCCAGAACGGTGCCGCGGCCGCGAAGCGGTAGACCAGGCTGCGGCCCTGCAGCAACGGCGAGCCGTCGCTGCCCACCAGCCGGACGGCGTCGTCGAGGTACTCGCGCAGGTCCGCGCCCCACTGCAGCCGCAGCGAGCCGGGGCACAGGGTGCCGGTGACGTCGAAGAAGTGCGTCCACAGCAGCGGATACAGGTGCAACGCCCAGCCCGTGTAGTGGTCGTAGGCGCGCTCGTCGCCGTCGCTGAGCCAGCCGCCCGGCCGCCGCAGCGACGCGTGCACGGCCAGGTCCTCCTCGACGTCCGCCGCCGACCACGGGCCGCCTGCCTCGCGCAGGAACGACTCCACGACGATCCGGAACCACACCCAGTTGATCGGCGGGTAGGGCTGCCCGATCACCGTCGCGAGCCAGGCGACGACCCGCTCGCGCACGCCGTCGTCCAAGCGGTCCCACAGCCACGGCCGGGTCAGCTGGAGGACCAGCGCGATCGACGCGGCCTCCACTTTGGCCTGGCCGAGCTCGTCGGGCCGCGGCCACGCCTCGGGTGACGCCGGATCGGTGCCGGCCGCCAGCCCGCGCGCGTAGTGCTCCAGCACCCCGCCCGGGTCCGCGCCGCCCTCCCCGGCCACGCGGAACCCGGCGATCAGGAACGTCCGGGCGAACCCTTCCAGGCCGTCCGAGACACGGCCGTTGCGGCTGGCCGGGCCGGGCAGGTCGAGCCGGGCGCCCGCCGGCGACCGGTACTGCCCGGCCGCCGCGAGCAGCCGGTCGGCGTAGGCCGCCCAGTGCGTGCGGGTCCAGCCGGTGTACGGCGACAGCCGCCGGTCCTCGACCGCGGTCGCCGGTGTCGCGAATGACTCATTCGGGACCTCCGACGTCCCGAATGAGTCATTCGCGGCGTTCGGACCCTCGACGGCGGTCATGCCTGCACGGCCAGGGAATGCCGGGTCACCGGGGCCCGGGGTGGCAAGCCGGCGACGTACCGTTCCAGCTCGCCGAGCGCCTCGGCGCTCATCCGGCGGGTCTCCGAGCCCAGTGACCCCGCGATGTGCGGCGTCAGCACCACGTTCGGCAGGTCGTAGAGCGGGGACCCGGCGGGCAGCGGCTCGGGCTCGGTGACGTCGAGGACGGCGTGCAGGCCGTCGGCGGCGCAGGCGTGTTCGAGCGCCGCGGTGTCGACCAGCGCGCCACGTGCGGTGTTGATCAGCACCGCGCCGGGCGGCAGGGCGGCCAGCTCGGCGGCGCCGATCATGTGGCGCGTCTCCGGCAGCGACGGCGCGTGCAGGCTCAGCACGTCCGCCTGGGGCAGGGCCTCGGCCAAGGAAGCGGGTTCGGCCCCGGCCGCCCGGATCTCGCCCCGGCCGGCCACCGGGTCGACGACGAGCACGCGCGCCAGGTCCAGCAGCCGCAGCAGCGCGGCGACCCGCCGCCCGACGCGGGAGAAGCCGACCAGCACCACCGTCCGGTCGCGGCCGGACAGCTCGCCGCGCTGCTCGCGGTAACCCCAGTCCTCCCGGAACTTCCGGGCGTCGGCGGCCAGGAACGGCACCTTCTTGAACGCCCACAGGATCGCGCCCAGCGTGTACTGGGCGACCGGCTCGGCGTTGGCGTCGGCGGCCGTGGTGACCAGCAGGCCGCGGTCGAACACCGCCGCGCCGACGTGGTCCCGGACGCTGCCGGCGGCGTGCAGCACCGCCCGCAGGTTCGGCGCGGCCCGCAGGACGGCGTCGTCGAGCGGGGGACAGCCCCAGGACGTGATCAGCACCTCCACCTCCGCCAGCCGCGCACGCACCGCGTCCGAGGCCAATTCGTCGGTGCACAGAGGCTCGCCCAGCCGGGCCGTGGCGCGCAACCGGGCCAGCTCGCCCGCGCCGAACTGCAGCTCCATCGTGTCCCGCGCCATCACCAGCAGGGTCTCCGGGCGCCGCGTCACTTGACGCTGCCCGCCGCCAGCCCGGACCGCCATTGCCGGTGCAGCAGGACGAACGCGACGACCAGCGGCAGCACGGCCAGCAGGGAGCCGGTGATGACGAGCGGGTTGTACTGCGGGAACTGGGTCACGCGCGTGCTCCACTGGTACAGGCCGAGGCTCATCGGGAACAGCTTCGGCTCGGTGAGCATCACCAGCGGCAGGAAGAAGTTGTTCCAGATCCCGACGAACTGGAACAGGAAGATGGTGACCAGGCCGGGCCGCATCATCGGCAGCGCGATGGTGAAGAACGTCCGCAGCTCGCCCGCGCCGTCGGTCCGGGCGGCTTCGAGGACTTCACCGGGCACCGCGGCCTCGGCGTAGACGCGGGCGAGGTAGACGCCGAAGGGGTTGGTCAGCAACGGGATGAAGACCGCCCAGAACGTGCCGACGACCTCCAGTTGCGAGGCCAGCAGGTACAGCGGCAGGGCCAGCGCGGTCGTCGGCACGAGCACCCCGGCCAGCGTCACCGCGAACAGCGCGCGGCGGCCCGGGAAGTCGAGCTTCGCGATCGCGTACCCGCAGGCGGCGCAGATCAGCGACCCGAGCACCGCGCCGAGGCCGGCGTAGAGCAGCGAGTTGCGGATCCAGGCGAGGAAGACGCCGCCGTCCTGGGTGAACAGGGTGCTGAGGTTGGCGCCGAGGTCGAACTGCCCGAACTCGAACGCCCCGGTCGTGGAGAAGTCGCCGACGGACTTGGTCGCCGAGGTGACCAGCCAGACCAGCGGCAGGACCGCGTACAGCGCGGCCAGCACCAGCAGGACGTGCACGACGGTGCGGGACGTCCACCTCGAACCGGCAGGGGACAGGGTCACCGGGACCTCCGGTCGGACAGGCGCATGACCAGCGCCGAGAGCAGGGCGGAAACGAGCGCCAGCAGCACGGACGCGGCGGCGGCGCGGCCGTAGTCGTTGGCGATGAACGCGGCCTCGTAGACGTACAGGCTCGGGGACCAGGTGCTCGTCACCGAGCCGGTGAAGCCGCGCAGCACCAGGGGTTCGGTGAACAGTTGCAGGGACCCGATGACGGTGAACACGAGGGCGACGAACATGGTCGGCCGGATCATCGGGACCTTGACCGACCACGCCGTCCGGACGCCCCCGGCGCCGTCGGCGCGCGCGGCTTCGAGGACGTCCCGCGGGACCGCCTGCAGCGCCGTGTAGAAGATGATCATGTTGTAGCCGACCCACTGCCAGGTCGCGATGTTCACGATCGAGGGCAGGATGCCGGTCTTGCCCAGCGGGTCGAACGGCAGGAGCGCGGTCAGCCCCGAGTTCGGGCTGTAGAGGTAGGCCCAGATGAGCCCGGTGATCACCGTCGGCACCGCGTAGGGCAGGAAAACGGCGAGGGAGAAGACCCGCTTGAGCCGCACGACGGCCGAGTCGACCAGCAGGGCCAGCAGCAGGGCCAGGCCGAGCATGATCGGGATGTGCACCAGGACGAACAGCGCCACGTTGCCGAGGCCGGCGTGGAAGGCGCTGTCGGTCAGCACGTCGACGTAGTTGCCGAGCGCGACGAACGCCTGCGTCGGGCCGGAGAAACCCAGGCCGGACAGGCGATCGGTGAACAGGCTGAGGTAGAGCGCGTACCCGATGGGCACGAGCACGGTGGCGGTCAGCAGCAGCGCGAACGGTGCGGCCAGCACGAGGCCGGCCCGGCCGTGGCCACGGCGGGCCGGGGTGGCGGTGCCGGGGCGGGCCTGCGCCGGCACCCTCGCGGCGCGTTCCGGGGTGAGGACGGTCATCAGGCTTTCCCTTCCAGCACGGTCAATCCCCGCTCGCGCAGCTCGGCGACGGCGCCGGCCTGCGTCTGCCGGACGGCGGCGGCCAGCGTCGTGCCGCCGGTCTTCACCCCGCCCATCCGGTCGACGACGGTGGAGAACGTCCGCAGCGCGTTGGGACCCCACGTCCAGTCCGGGACGCGCCGGGCGGCTTCGTCGAGCACGTCGTACACCGGGGCGCCGAGGAAGTACCCGCCCCGGTAGGCCTTCCGGGCGACGTCCCGGCTCGGCAGGTAGCCGGGGAACGGCGTCGTGAAGGTCGTTCCGATCTTCGCGACCGCCGGGTCGGTGCTCAGCCAGCGCAGGAACTTCACGGCGGCATCGGGCACCTTGCTCTCGGCCGAGACGGCGAACGCGCTGCCGCCCTGCACGCCGTTGGCCGGGACGCCGTCCCAGGTCGGCATGGTGGCGACCGCCCAGCGGCCCTTGTCCCGCGGGATGGACTTCACCAGCGAGCCGACGCTCCAGGACGCGCCGAGCAGGCCCCACAGCCGTCCGGTGTGCATCGCCCCGATCCAGTCCTGGTCGCCGGTCGGGGCGGTGGCGACCAGGCCGTCGCGGATCAGGCCCTGCCAGTGGTCCGCGGTGCGCAGGGTGCCGGCGCCGTCGATGTTCACCCGCCACGAACCGCCGTCGACCCGCCACCAGGGATCGCCCGCCTGCCAGCACATCCCGGCGAAGAAGGAGCCGTCGTTGAGCGGGAACGTCGTCACGCGCGCGGCCGGGTCGGCCTTCTTGACGGCCTGCGCGGCGGCGCGGAAGTCGTCCCACGTGCGCGGCACCGCGATGCCGTGCCGGTCGAAGAGGTCCTTGCGGTAGTAGAACACCATCGGGGCGAGGTCCATCGGGACCGCCCAGGTGCGGCCGCCGGGGCGGACACCCTGCCAGGCCGCGGGGGAGTAGCCGCGCTCCAGGTCCGCGAGGTCGCCGGTGAGGTCGCGCAGGCCGCCGGTGGTGAGCAGCTGCGGCAGGCCCTGGTACTCCGCGTGCAGGATGTCCGGGGCGTTGTGGGCGCGCAGGGCGTTGGTCTGCTGGGCGTAGCCGCCCTTCAGGCCGGACGCGATCACGTTGAGCTCCACCGCGATGTCCGGGTGCGCGGCGTTGAACGCGGCCACGTACTTGTCCATGCCGGTGAGCCACGACCAGATGGTCACGCGGGTCGCGCCGGACGCCGTGGTCGTCGACGCGCAGCCGCCGAGCAGCCCGCCGGCCGCGAGCCCGGCCGTGGCCGATAGGAACCTCCGGCGGTTCAGTCCCGCCGATCCCCGAAGCGTCATTGCTCCTCCGTCGAAGTGATGGCTGTCACTGTCGGGCTGTGCCATAGTGCGAGTCAACAATTCAGCTCAAAAACAATCACAACCGATCAGAAGCGAAGGAACAACGTGGTTCTGAGCGCTCTCTTCGCCGGCCGTCCGGTGGCCCGGCCCGCCTTCCCGGACGTACGCGACCGGGCGGTCTGGGACGCGGCCGACGGCGCCGCGCTGATCGCCGACGCCCGCGTTCTGCTCACGCGGCCGGCGCCGGTCCTGACGGCCACGGCGTGGGCCCGGACGTTCCGCGACGGCGTCCGGACCGACTACGAAGACGCTGCCCGCGAGCTGCGCGAACGCGTGACCACGCTGGTCCTGGCCGCGGTGCTGACCGACGAACTGTCCGTTTTGGACGGTGCGATCGACGGCCTGGTCGCGCTGGCCGAGGCCACCACCTGGTGCTGGGCGCCGCACGACCGGCACACGGCCGCCCGCGGGGAGGTGCTGGCCGATCCCGGCGACCCGTTCCTCGACCTGGGCGCGGCGGAGGTCGCGTCCCTGCTCGCCTGGGCCGATCACGTGCTGGGGCCCCGCTTCGACGTCCGGGCGCCGGGCTTGCGCCGTCGCCTGCGACGCGAAGTCGAACACCGGGTGCTGACGCCGTTCGAGCGCGTCCGCGACTGGCACTGGCTCGGCCTCGACGGCGACGCGCACAACTGGAACCCGTGGATCCACAGCGCCGTCCTCACCGCCGCGCTCCTGCTCGTCGACGACGAAGAGCGGCGACAGCGGCTCGTGCGGCTGGTCGTCGAAGGCCTCGACCACTACCTCGCCGTGCTGCCCGACGACGGCGGCATCGACGAAGGCGTCGCCTATTGGTGGCACGGCGCCTGCCGCCTGCTGGAATGCCTCGACCTGCTGGCCGGGGCCACCGGCGTCGACGCGCGGGAGCTCCCCCTGCCGGCGCCGCTGATCCGCTTCCCGCACCGGATGCACCTGGGCGGCGACGCGTACGTCAACGCCGGGGACGCCCCGGCCCGCCTGCCCCTGGCCCAGCCGTGGCACGTGCTGCACCGGTGGGGCGAGCTGCTCGGCGACGACGAGGTCCGGGCGCACGCGGTGAGCCAGGCCCGCGCGAGCGGGCGGCCGGTGTGGCCGCAGGCCGGGCTCGGCCGGGCCCTGTCCGCCCTGGCCGACCCGGGCTGGCGCAAGGCGTGGGCGGGGGATCCGGACGGACCCTGGCTGGCCCGCGACCAATGGCTGCCGCGGGTGCAGGTGCTCGTGGCCCGGGAGACGGCGGGCTCGGTGCGCGGGCTGACCGTGGCGGTGAAGGCCGGGCACAACGGCGAGCGGCACAACCACCTCGACGTCGGGTCCTACTGGGTGGCCGTCGAGGGCGTGCCGGTGGTGGCCGACGTGGGGCAGCCGACCTACACCGCGGCCAGCTTCGGGCCGGACCGGTACCGGGCCTGGCCGCTGCGCAGCGAGTGGCACAACGTCCCTGAGCCGGGGGTGACGCAGGAACCCGGGGACGCCTTCGGGGCGCGGGACGTCCGGGTGGGGCTCACCGCGTCCGAAGCCGTGCTGTCCGCGGACCTCGCCGGGGCCTACCCGGGCGTGGCGCGGTGGATCCGTTCGGTGCGGCTGGTCCGGGACACACCCGCGCACGTCCTCGTGGAGGACGACGACAGCGTCCGGCCGGTGCGGCTGCGGCACGTCCTCGCCGGGGACGTCGAGCTGACCGAGGGCGAGGCGTTCGTGTCCCTCGGCGGCCGGCGGGTGCTGCGGCTGAGCTGGGACCCCCTGGCCACCACCGCGGAACTCGAGCGGCGGGCGCTGGACGACCCGCTGCTGCGGGCCTCCTGGGGCGCCCACCTCAGCCGGCTCACGCTGCTGGTGCGCGAGGGCCCGGCGCGGGTCCGGCTGGAGCAGGTCCGATGATGCTCGCCTCCGAACGGCACCAGCTGATCCTTTCCCTGGTGCGCGAACACGGCGCGGTCCGGCTCACCGAGCTGGTGGCGCGGCTGGGCGTCACCGCGGTCACCGTGCGGCGGGACGTCACCGAGCTGGCGGACCGCGGCCTGCTGACGCGGGTGCACGGCGGCGTCACCCTGACCCGGCCCCGCGGCGGCCACCCGGAGCCCGGGCGCGCCGCGTCGCCGTTCGGCCCGTCCGCGCCCGGCGCGCTGGTCGGCATGGTCGCGCCGTCGGTCGAGTACTACTGGCCGCCGGTGATCCAGGGCGCGCAATCCACGGTGGCCGCGGCCGGTGGGCGGCTGGTCCTGCGCGCGTCCAGCTACGACGCGGCGGAGGACCGCCGTCAGATCACCACGCTCCTCGAACGCGGGGTGCAGACGCTGCTGGCCGCGCCGGCCACCAGCGGCCGCGGAGCGCTGGACCTGCTGCGGTGGCTGGGTTCGCTGAGCGTCCCGGTGGTGCTCGTCGAACGCCTGCCGCCGCCGGAGCTGCCCACGCTGGCCCTGGACGCGGCGACCACGGCGCACGCGCTGGGTGCGGGACTGGCCGTGCGGCACCTGGTTTCCCTCGGCCACCGGGCGGTGGGGCTGGTGACGTCCCGGTCCAGCCCGACGAGCCGGGCGCTGCGGGCCGGCTGGCGGGAGACGATCGCCTCCCTGGGCCTGGACGCCGGCGCGGCGCTGGACCTCGACGTCCCGGTCTACGGCTCCCCGGGGTGGGCGGGGGAGTACGACACGCTGCTGGACCGCTGCCGCCGCGCCGGCGTCCGAGCGTTGCTCGTGCACGCCGACCGCGAGGCCATCGGCCTGATCCAGCGCGCCCGCGACGGCGGCATCGCGGTGCCCGGCGAGCTGGCGGTGGTTTCCTACGACGACGAGGTCGCGGCGGCGTCCGACCCGCCGCTGACCGCGGTGTGCCCGCAGAAGCACCGGCTGGGCGCGGTGGCCGCCGAGCTCGCGCTGGCCCGGCTCGCGGACACGACCGAGCGGCCGGTGCACCGGCTGCAGCTGTGGCCGACGCTCGTGGTGCGGGAATCGTGCGGAAGCGCGGCGGAATCGCGGCTGCTGTGAAATCGTCGAATTCAACCACGTTTCTTCGGCGGCCTGCGGCCGGGCCTTCGGAAAAGGACGCACCGGATCCCGACCGCCTGATGCGCCGGCTGGTCGCGGGCGCGGCGGCGGTGACGGCGCTGAGTGCGTACGCGGTGAATCCTCAGGGGGCCGTGAGGCGGCGGAGGGCGGCGTGGGTCGTCACCGCCGTGCCGACGGCGAGCGCGAACACCGTGCCCGCCACCAGGACCCGGCTGCGGGACCGCGCGGTCCGGCCCGGGATCGCCGCCAGGGGACGGGAAACCGCCAGATCGGTGAGGATCCGCTCGGCCTCGGCCATCGACGGGCGGGCCGCCGGTTCCGGGCGCACGAGGTCCAGCACGGCGTCGAGGACCGGCCCGTGCGCCCGCGGCGGGACGGCCGTGCCCGGCACCCGCCCTTCGAGCGCGAAGTACAGTGTGGCGCCCAAGGAATAGACGTCCGCGGGACACCCCGGGCTCGCGCCGCGGGCCAGCTCCGGGGCGGGGAAGCCGCCGGTGCCCAGCCCGAAACCCGCGATCTTGGCCGTCCCGTCCGCGGTGACCAGCACCTTGTCCGGGCCGAACCCGCGGTGGAGGATGCCGTCGGCGTGCGCGGCCGCCAGCGCCGAAGCCAGCTGGGCGCCGAGCGCCGCCACGCGGTCCGGCGGGACGCCGCCGCGCCGCTCGACCAGCTCGGCCAGGGTGCCGGCCGCCAGGTCCTCGGTCACCACGTACGGCGTCAGGTCGTGTTCGAAGACGTCGTGCACCACCACGACGTGGGGGTGGTGCAGCCGGACGGCCACCCGTGCGTCGCGGATCGCCTTCGCCCGGACGCGGTCGGAATGGGCCGCGTCGAAGGGGCAGCCCGGCGGCAGCCGATCGACGACGACGAATCGGTCCAGCAATTCGTCCTTGGCCCGCCACGCCCGCCCGCCGGTCGGTTCCAGCAGCCGGTATCGCCCGGCCAATGCGCCCTTTTTCGCTGCCACCGTGCTCCCCTGTCGACGTCGGCGACCCCTCTACGAGGAAATACGGCCGCAACGGGAGACGGGTTCGGTCCGGAAGCCGATTGTCCGGGAATTCTCACCCGCCGGAGAGCGTCGCCCCGTGCCGGACGGCCGGGGCCGCCGCGGTGCTTTCCCCGGCGGCCAGCGCGGGCGCCACGGTGCCGGGCTCGGCCGGTTCGCCGTCGAGCTGGCGCACCGCCTGCCGGACCGACAGCACCCCCAGCTCGGCCGCCGGGACGACGACCGCGGTGGGCCGGATCCGCTGCTGGCCCGCCACGGTGTCCGAACAGATCGCGACGACCGAAATGTCCGCCGGGACCTGCCGCCCGCGTCGGCGCAGGGTGCCCAGCACCAGCGGAAGAGCGGCTTCGTCGCGGACGACCAGCGCGGTCGGGCCACCTTCGACGAGCAGCTCGTCCAGGCAGCGGGCAACGTCTTCGGCGGCCGACGCGCACGGTGGGGAAATCGCTTTCACGCCGCGCTCTTCGGCGGCCGCGCCGAAGGCTTCCTCGAAGCCCTTCAGGTACCGGAGCCGGTGGCCGGGCGAGGTCGCCGACGGGCCGAGGTGGGCGACCGACCGGTGGCCCAGGTCGGCGAGGTGGGCCAGGCAGGCCCGGGCGGCCGGGGCGAAGTCGAGCGTCACCGACGCCAGCCCGCGGTGCTGCCCCGGCGCGCCGACCAGCACCGCGGGGCGGCCGGAAGCCAGCAGGACCGGTACGCGCGGGTCGTCGTCGCCGGCGTCCAGCACGATCACCGCGTCGGCCAGCGCGGCCGACGTCACCCGGTGCAGGCCGGACGTGCCTTCGTCGTCGGTGACCAGGAGCAGGTCGAAGCCGAGTTCACGGGCCGCGCCCGCGGCCGCGGAGAAGAATTCCATCTCCATGCCCAGCTGCCGGTCGCCGAGCGGCGGCACCGCCACCGCGAGGATCCCGGCGCGGGGCGACGGCGAGCTGCCGCGGCGCCGGTAGCCGAGGGCACGGATGGTTTCCTCGACCCGGCGCCGGGTGGCCGGGGAGATCGTCCGCTTCCCGGTGATCACGTAGGACACCGTGCTCGCGGACACGCCGGCCGCGTTCGCGACGTCGGTGATCGTGACCGCGCCGCGGCCGCCGCCGGGCGCTTCGTCCGCCGCGTCGCGGAAATTCGTCATCTTCGTGAGGACTTTCTCGAGACCCATTGTCCGATCCGTTGTCCGGCCGGAAGTTAGCGCTAACAGGTGGGGTGGGTGACGACCCTAATGCCGGTCAACGACGCTGGTCAAGACACCTTCGTCAGATGATCGAAAACGATTCATTCCCCCGGACGGCAGTCGGTGACCGGCAGGCCGCGGTGGCCGCCGCGGGTCAGGGCGATGAAGCCGAAGGTGGTCGATTCGCCGGGCTTCAGCCGGGCATTCCACTCGGCGTTCACGATCGCCGAGGTGGCACCGGTTCGCACGAGCCTGCCGTTCCACAGGTCGTCGATGCGCGTCCCGGCCGGGGTCTGCCAGCTGACGGTCCACCCGGTGACCTCGGCCCGCCCGCTGTTGCGCACGGTCACCAGCCCCTTGAAGCCGCCGTTCCACGATTCCACCACCTCGTAGCGGGCGGCGCAGCCGGGCGGGCCGGTGGTCCGGGACGGGACCGGGTTCGCCGGCGGGGTCGTGGACGGCGCCGACGCCAGCTGGGCCGCCGCGCTCGCGGGCTCCCGGCCCGGCGGGAGCGACGTCGCCGCCAC
The DNA here is from genome assembly GCF_053586895.1 of Amycolatopsis sp. NPDC003731. Taxonomy (NCBI): domain Bacteria; kingdom Bacillati; phylum Actinomycetota; class Actinomycetes; order Pseudonocardiales; family Pseudonocardiaceae; genus Amycolatopsis; species Amycolatopsis sp. NPDC003731. Next base: position 49,248 of record NZ_JBSFNC010000048.1, read on the forward strand.
GACCGCGGCCGCCGTCAGCGCCAGGGCCGTCCCCGCGAAGGCCGGCCGGGACCGGCGGCGCCGGGGCGGCGCGGGCGGCTGGTCCGCCGGGACCGCCACCGGGGTCACGCCGGGCGCGGTGGCGCGGGTGAGCAGCCGGACCGCCCCGGTCATCGCGGGACGGGCGGCCGGATCCCGGGCGAGCAGCCGGAGGACGGCGTCGGTGACCGGGCCGCTGGTGGCGGGCGGGGTGACGGCGCCGGCGCCGACCCGCTTGAGCAGGGCCAGCTGGTTTTCGTCGGTGCCGAACGGTGGCCGCCCTTCGAGAGCGGTGTAGAGGGTCGCGCCGAGTGAGTAGACGTCGGACGGGAAGCCGGGTTCCTCGCCGTCGGCGACTTCCGGGGCGAGGTAGGCGGGCGTGCCGACGACCAGCCCGCGGCCGGTCGCGGTGCCCTCCCCACGCGCGTGGGCCACCCCGAAGTCGGTGATCTTCGCCGAGCCGTCGGTGGTGACCAGGACGTTGTTGGGGCTGATGTCGCGGTGCACCACGCCTTCCGCGTGCGCGGCGGCCAGTGCCGACGCGAGCTGGGCGCCCAGTTCGGCCACGTACTCCGGCACCAGCGGGCCGTGTTCCTCCAGCAGTTCGGTCAGCGTCCGGGCCGGCAGGTATTCCATCGTGATGTAGGCCGCGGTTCCCTGCTCGACGACGTCGTACACGACGACGGCGTGGGGGTGGCGCAGCCGGGCGGTGACGCGGGCCTCCCGGATCGTCCGGTCGCGCGTGCGCTCGGCGGCCGCCGGATCGGCGGGGGAGTCGGGGAAGAGCTGCTTGATCGCGACCAGGCGGTCGAGCCGCTCGTCCTTCGCCCGCCACACGGTCCCCATCGCGCCGTGACCCGCCCGGCCGAGCACGCGGTACCGGCCGGCGATCACTGCCCCTTCGTGCACGGGCACGCTCCCCTCTGTCGTCTCCGTCAAGAGGGAACACGGCCCGTTCCCCGGCGCAGTTCGGCTCGTCGGAGCAATTCACTCACCTGGGTGGGGGTACGAAATTGCGTTCGACGTATTCGTTCCGGATGCCGGAAACGGAAGAGGTCGCTACGGAAGAATCGGCAATCCGGTTGTGACGGAACGATAACGGTCTCAGTTCGACCGGCAGTTGACGACCGGGAGGGCCGGGACGACCGCGCGGCCGGGCGTGACGTCCTGGTTGAGCCCGAACGAAGCCGAACCGTCCGGCTCGACGAGGGCGTTCCAGCCCGCGTCGGTGACGGTCACCGCCGAGCCGACCTGGGTCAGGGTGCCGTTCCAGAGGTCCCGGATGCTCGCGCTGCCGGGCTGCACCCAGGTCACCGCCCAGGCGATGAGCCGCCTCGGCCGGTCGTTGTGCACGGTCACCTGCACCTGGTAACCGCCCGGCCAGGCGTTCGTGATCTCGTAGCGCGCGGTGCACCCGGCGGTGGCGCCGAGCGGTGCGGGCGGCGTGGAACGCCCCGCCGGTCCGTCGGACACGCGAGCCGACGCCGGCGCGGGTGCCGTGGTGGTGCTGCTGACGGTGCGGGAGGTGGTGATCGTCGCCGGCGGGTGCTCGATGGGGGCCGCCGTGGTGGTCGCGGGCCGGTCGGCGAGGGCGAGGCCGGCGGCCACGCTGACCGACGTCAGGCACGCGGCGGCCCCGGTCACGGCGACGCGGCGGAACCGCGACCGGCGCGGTGCGGCGTCCGGGCCCGGCTTGCCGACCGCGGCCAGCAGGTCCACCGCCTCCTGCATCGACGGCCGGGCGGCGGGATCGCGTTCGAGCATCCGCATCAGCACGGCCGTCAGCGGGCCGCCGTGGACCGGCGGGGTGAGCTGGTTCTCGGTGATCCGCCGGAGCAGGGTGATCGGGTCGTCGCTGGTGCCGAACGGCGGCGTGCCCTCCAGCGCCGTGTACAGCGTGGCGCCGAGCGAGTAGACGTCGGACGGCAGGCCCGCTTCGCCGCCGCGGGCGACTTCCGGAGCCAGGTAGGGGAGCGTGCCGACGACGACACCCTCGTCGGCGGCCGGGTGCTCGCCGAGCGCGCGGGAGACGCCGAAGTCGGTGATCCGGGCGGCGCCGTCGTCGGTGACGAGCACGTTGTTCGGCGTGACGTCCCGGTGCAGGATCCAGTCGCCGTGGGCCGCGGCCAGCGCGGCGCCGACCTGGCGCCCGAGCCGCAGCACGTCGCACCGGGGCAGCGGCCCGCGCGCGACGAGCAGCTCGGTCAGCGAACGCGCGGGCACGTACTCCATGACCAGGTACATCGAGCCGGCGTCCTCGAAGACGTCGAACACCGCGACGGCGTGCGGGTGCCGCAGCCGGGACGCCAGCCGCGCCTCCCGGATCGCGCGTTCGCAGACGTCGCCGCCCGCGCCCGGCTCGTGCAGGAACTGCTTGACGGCCACGACGCGGTCCAGGCGCTCGTCCTTGGCCCGCCACACCAGGCTCATCGCGCCGCGGCCGAGGTGCCCCAGCAGCCGGTACCGCCCGTTGACGAGCTGTTCCTCGAAAGCCACCCACACCCCTGCGTCGGTCGACGAAACGATGCACTTTTTAGCAGAAGATGGGCGTTCGGTGGGGTTCGGGACCGGCCGGATCTCCGAACCGTTATCCGGATCACCGGCGGGGCATTCCCGGAATTCGGGAGCCGGCGTCCGCATTCGACGAATTCGGCGCCGACGCGGAAGTCCCGGCCGCAACGGCGTACGGTGTGGGGCAACGCGGTTCAGCCGGCAGCCGCCCCCCTGCGCGTCCGTCCCCGTCCGTGGGAGGCCCTGTGCTCGACCAGATCGCCGCTCCGCAATTCCGCGTCGACGTCCCGGCCGCGATGACCTTGCGGGTGACGGCCACGGCGGAGGCGACGACCGTCGCGGTCCGCGGCGAGATCGACCTGCCGGTGCTGAGCCGGCTGCGCACCCGGCTGGGCGAGGAGATCGACCTCGCGCCGCGGGCGCTCGTGCTGGACCTGTCGGAAGTTTCGTTCTGCGGCACGGGAGGGATCACGGAGCTGCTGGTCGCGGCGTCGGAGGCGCACGTGAGCGGCGTGCCGTTCGCGATCGCGACCGGGGCACGGGCGGTGCTGCGGCCGATCCGGGCGCTGGGCCTCGAGCGGCTGCTGCCGATCCACGAGAGCGTCGAGGCGGCTTCGGACTGGCTCGCGGTGCTGCCCCGGTTGCGGGGGAGCGCGTCCGCCTCCGCTTGACCTCGACCATGCTGGAGGTCCTAGCGTCGCCACCATGACCGGGACGACACTCGCCGACGTGCGGAGGCCGCCGAAAGCGGCGCTCATGACGCTGCTCGGCGTCAGCACCATGACCATCATGGCCAGCGCCACCATCACCCCCGCGCTGCCCGGCATGGAACGGCACTTCGCCGCCGAACCGCACGCCCAGCTGCTGGTCCGCTTGGTGCTCACCCTGCCCGGACTGGCCATCGTGCTCGCCGCGCCGCTGCTCGCGCGGCTCAGCGGCCGGACCGGCCGCGTCCCGGTGCTCGCCGGGTGCCTGCTGCTCTACATCGTCGGCGGCGGCTCCGGCCTGGTCCTGGATTCCCTGCCCTGGCTGCTCGCCGGGCGCGCCCTGCTCGGCGTCGGGATCGCCGGCGTGATGACCACCTCGACCGCTCTGCTCGCCGACCACCACTCCGCCGGCGAGCACGGCCGGGTGCTGGGGCTGCAGGGCGCGGCGATGGGCTTCGGCGGCGTCGTCGCGCTGCTGCTGGGCGGCCTGCTGGCCGCGGTGAGCTGGCGCGGCCCGTTCGCCGTCTACCTGCTCGCGGTGCCGCTGGTGGTCCTCGTGCTCCGGTACGTCCCCGAAGCGGAGGGGCACCAGACGGGGGGAGACGTCCCGGCCGGGTCGCCGTGGCAGCCGCGGCTGTTCGGCCGTTGTGCGCTGATGTTCCTCGGAATCGTGGTCTTCTACACCGTGCCGACGCAGGCGCCGTTCTGGCTGGACCACGTGGGTGGCGCGGGCCCGGCCGTGGCCGGCGCGCTCATCGCCGCGGTCAACCTGGTGATGACCGTGGTGGGGCTGAACTTCCGGCGGCTGCGGGCGCGCTGGGACTTCCCGGTGCTGGCGATCGCGGTGTTCGCGGCGTTCGCCGCCGGGCTGGTCCTGCTCGGTTCGGCCGGCTCTCTCGGTGTCGCCGCGCTCGGCATGGTCGTCGTCGGGTTCGGAATCGGCCTGCTCAACCCCACGGTCAACGGCTGGGTGGTGGCCTCGGTCGAGCCGGGCGCACGCACCAAGGCGCTCGGGCTGCTGACCTCGGCGTTGTTCCTCGGCCAGTTCGCCTCGCCGCTGCTCGCCCAGCCGATCGCCGACGCCGCGGGTCTCGGCTGGACCTTCGGCTACGCGGGGATCGCCGCGGCGGTGATCGCGGTGGTCACGGCCGTCGCTGCCGCTGCGGCACGACGACGTACTTAGGATCCTTTGTGGACGCCACACCCGCTTCGAACACCCCGAAGCGCTGCAGGGCGCTCCCGGCGAACAGCGCCGCCCCGGCCGCCACGGAGACCGCCCGGCTGCGGTGCCCGGCCAGCGCCCCGAGCAACCCGGCCGCGGTCAGGCGCTCCGACCACTTGCGCAGCCGGTGGGCCTTGCCGGTCGTGTACGCCTCCGCGGTGAGACCGAGCCGCTTCTCCAGCACCTTCGAGGCGACCAGCTCGGTCGCCGCACCGATGGCCGCCAGCGTCCGCGCCGGGCCCGCCTCCTCGACGGGGACCAGCGCCATCGCGAAGCCGCCGGAACTCGCCGCCGCCGAGCCGGTGAAGACGAACGGCAGTTCCGCGTGGGCCTCGTGCCAGGCCGGCACCGCCGTCTGGGACAGCAGGACCGCCGTGTAGGAGGCGACGGCGGGAGCGAACACGGCCGAAACGAGCCCGGCCGGCCGCGCCACGGCGGCCACCAGCCGCCAGGGCACCACTTCGGCGGCCGCGGCCACGCCCATCCCGGGCCCGAACGCACTCAGGACCCAGGTGCCGACGCTCATCGGCGACGTCGGTTTCGCGACGCGCAGCATGTGGTGGAAGCGGGCCGGCCGCCCGAGGTCGGCGACCAGCAGGTAGACGCTGGCCACCAGGGCGCCCAGTGACCCGGCCCGGCCCACCCGGCGCAGCGCGGGCCGCCCGGTGAGATCGGCCCCGGCGGCGAGCAGCGAGGTGCCCGCGGCGAGCCCGCCGGTGAACAGGTAGGCGGGAACCTTCCACTCCCACACGGGCGGCTTGAGCACCGGCCGCCCGTAGTAGGACCGGAATTCGGCGCGGGGAACCATGAGTTCTTCACCGGAGCCGCCGCGTTTGCGGCGGCCGCCGAACACGCGCGCGCGGGTGTCGGCGGCTCCGGCGTCGCTGCGGGGTTCGCGTGGGGTCACCGGCGCCCCCTCTCGAAGGTGGCTGCCGCGGCGGTGGGTGGCCCTTCGCCGGAGCCGCGGCGTTCGCGGTGGCCGGGCACGGGGGCGCGGGTGTCGGCGGCTCGGGCATCGCCGCGGGGGTCGCGTGGGGTCACCGGCGCCGCCTTCCGAACGGCCCGAACGACGCCACCGCGGCGGCCAGCAGGGCCGAGGCCGCCATCCCGGCGTACTTCCACATCGCGGGCAGCTCGCGGGTCGGCACCACCGGGTCCGGCGGGAGCCCGTAGACCTCGGGTTCGTCCAGCAGCAGGAAGAACGCGCCGGCGCCGCCGACGCCGTCCTCCGGGTCGTGCCCGTACAGGCGCGCTTCCGGCACGCCCCGCGCGTGCAGGTCCGAAACCCGGCGGGCGGCCCGCTCGCGCAGCTCGTCGAGCTCGCCGAACTGGATCGAGTCGGTCGGGCAGGCCTTGGCGCAGGCCGGCTCGAGGCCGTCGTGCAGGCGGTCGTAGCAGAGCGTGCACTTCTGGGCGCGGCCGTCGTCCGGGCGGCGGTCGATCACGCCGTACGGGCAGCCCGAAACGCAATAACCGCAGCCGTTGCAGATGTCCTGCTGCACCACCACCGTGCCGAACTCGGTGCGGAACAGGGCTCCTGTCGGGCAGACGTCGAGGCAACCCGCGTGGGTGCAGTGCTTGCAGACGTCCGACGCCATCAGCCAGCGGAAGTCCGTCCGGCCCTCGGCGCCGGTCCGCGCGCCGGGCAGGTCGAACGACGGCATCCCGAGGTTCTCCGGCGCCCGCGGGGCGGGAGCGGTGCCGAGCGGGGCGTCGCGCAGCTCGCCGGCGACGAACGCGGTCGTCACGTCGATCGCCGACGGCCCGGTCGGCAGCCCCTCGAGGCCCGGCGACTGCCCGCCGAGCGGGCGCTGCTGCTCGATGAAGGCCACGTGCCGCCAGGAGTTCGCGCCGAGGGCGCCGGTGTTGTCGAACGACATCCCGAGCAGGTCGAGGCCGTCCTCGGGGACGTTGTTCCACTCCTTGCAGGCGACTTCGCAGGCCTTGCAGCCGATGCACACCGACGTGTCGGTGAAGAACCCGACGCGCGGCGGGTGCCCGGTGTGCCCGGCCTCGCCGGCGACGTCCGGCAGCGGCCCGGAGAGCCGGTTCTCGGTCGTCATGGTCGGTCCTCCGTCGTGTGGCCGGGTTCGACGTGCTCGGTGCCGTGCGCGGTCGCCACCCGGGTACCCGTCTCCGGCGTGATGCCCGCCCGCGTGCGGTATTCCTCCAGCAACGCCAGCAGTTCGGCGCCGCGCGGCCGCCGGCCCGGCTGGACGTCGCAGGTGGCGACCTTGCTCTCCTGGATGAACACGTTCGGGTCCACCACCACGCCGAACAGGTCGTTGACGACGTCGCGGGACACCAAGCCCGAGCTGCCCCAGTGGTAGGGCATCCACACCTGGTGCACGACCCGGTCCTGCACCCGCAGCGGCGCCATCCGGTCGGTCACGAACACCCGCGCCTCGACCGCCGCCCGCGCCGTGACGACGTGCGCCCAGCCCAGGTGCGCAAGACCGCGCAGCTTCGCGAGCTCGGGGGAGACCTCGACGAACAGGTCCGGCTGCAGCTCCGACAGGTACGGCAGCGTGCGGCTCATCCCGCCCGCGGTGTGGTGCTCGGTCAGCCGCGCGGCGGTGAACACGAACGGGAACACCTCGCCCCCGGCCTCGGGCGGCGACGGGTGCGACGGGTTGTCCCGGCGGCCGTAGACCTTCCGCGTCGGATTCCCCTGCTGCGTGTAGAAGGGGTTCCGGAACGGCGATTCGTGCGGCTCGTAGTGCGTCGGCAGCGGGCCGTCGGCCAATCCCGACGGCGCGAACAGCCACGCCTTGCCGTCCGACTGCATGACGAACGGGTCGTCGCCGCGCAGGGCGGCCGGCCCCACGGCGTCCGGCGGCGGGACGTGGTCCGGCGGCTTGGTCTTCTCGAAGTCGGGGACGTCGTGGCCGGTCCACTCGCCGCGCTCGGCGTCCCACCACACGAGGGCCTTGCGCTCGCTCCACGGGCGGCCGTCCGGATCGGCGGACGCGCGGTTGTAGAGCACCCGCCGGTTCAGCGGCCAGACCCAGCCCCACTCCCGCGCGTACAGGTCCTGCTCGAAGCGGGACTTGCGGCGGGCGGCCTGGTTGACGCCGTCGGCGTAGACACCGCTGTAGATCCAGCACCCGCTCGAGGTGCTGCCGTCGGCCTTGAGCTCGAGGTAGCCGCCGACCTGCTTGCCGGTGGTCACGTCCTGGCCGCTGATCCGCCGCAGCACGTCCTCGGCCGACGGTTCGCCGCCGTGGACTTCGTAGTCCCAGGCGAGGTCGAGCACCGGCCGGTCGCGTTCGTCTTCCGAGCCCGCCAGCCGCTCCCGGACCAGCCGTCCGAGGTGGTAGAAGAACCACAGCTCCGAGCGCTGGTCCTCGGCCGGTTCGACGGCCTTTTCCCGCCACTGCAGCATGCGCTGGGTCTGGGTGAACGTCCCTTCCTTCTCGACGTGCGAGGCGGCCGGGAAGAAGAACACTTCGGTGCGGCACTGCTCCGGCACGATCTCGCCGGTCTCGATCTCCGGCGCGTCCTTCCAGAAGGTGGCGCTCTCGATCATCGTCAGGTCCCGGACGACGACCCAGTCGAGGTTGGCCATGCCGAGCCGCTGCAGGCGCCCGTGCGCCGACCCGACCGCGGGGTTCTGCCCGAGCAGGAAGTAGCCGGAGACCTTGCCGTCGACCATGTCCATGACCGTGCGGTAGGTGCCGTGGTCGCCGTTGATCCGTGGCAGGTAGTCGTAGCAGAAGTCGTTGTCCGGAGTGGCTTTTTCGCCCCAGTACTCCTTGAGCAGCGACACGGTGTAGGCGTCGGCGTTGCGCCAGAAGCCCTTCTGCTTGTCGCCGCGGACGCTGTCGAGGTAGTCGTTCAGCGTGGCCTGTTCGGGTGTCGGCATCGGCAGGTAGCCCGGCAGCAGGTTGAACAGCGTCGGGATGTCGGTCGAGCCCTGGATGCTGGCGTGCCCGCGCAGCGCGAACACCCCGCCGCCGGGGCGGCCGATGTTGCCGAGCAGCAGCTGGATGATCGAGCCGGCCCGGATGTACTGGGCGCCGACGCTGTGCTGCGTCCAGCCGACGCTGTAGACGAGCGCGGCGGTGCGTTCGCGGCCGGAGTTGCGCGTCCAGGCGTCACACACCCGCTGGAAGAGCTCCTTCGGCGTCCCGCAGGTGGCCTCGACCATCTCCGGGGTGTAGCGGGCGAAGTGGCGCTTGAGGATCTGGAACACGCAGCGCGGGTGCTGCAGCGTCGGGTCGGCGGCGATCTCGTCGCTGCCGCCTTCGAGCACCGGGCCGCCCGAGCCGTGCTGGTCGGACGCCGACGTCTCCTTGCCGTGCGAGGTCTCCTTCGGCCGGACGCCCTCGTAGTGCCAGGTCGCCGGGTCGTAGGCGGCCTTGGCCTCGTCGTAGCCGCTGAACAGGCCGTCGAGGTCCTCGGTGTCGCGGTAGTCCTCGGACACCAGGAAGGAGGCGTTGGTGTAGGCGACCACGTACTCGCGGAAGTCCAGGTCGTTGCTCAGGATGTGGTTGATCACCCCGCCGAGGAACGCGATGTCGGTACCGGCCCGCAGCGGGACGTGGGCGTCGGCCAGCGCGCTCGTGCGGGTGAAGCGCGGGTCGATGTGGAACACCTCGGCCCCGCGGGCCTTCGCCTCCATCACCCACTGGAACCCCACCGGGTGCGCCTCGGCCATGTTCGAGCCCATGATCACGACGCAGTCGGAGTTCTGCAGGTCCTGCTGGTAGTCCGTCGCGCCACCGCGACCGAAGGAGGTCCCCAGACCGGGAACCGTGGCGGAGTGTCAAATCCGGGCCTGGTTCTCGATCTGGATCGCGCCGAGGGCGGTGAAGAGCTTCTTGATCAGGTAGTTCTCTTCGTTGTCGAGGGTGGCCCCGCCGAGGCTGGCGAGGCCCATGGTCCGGCGCAGCGGCTTCCCGCGCTCGTCGGTGTCCTGCCAGCCTTTGCGGCGGGCGTCGAGCACGCGATCGGCGACCATCTCCATGGCCGTGCCGAGGTCGAGCTCGGTCCACTCGGTGGCGTAGGGCGCGCGGTAGCGGACCTTCCGTTCCCGCTGCGGGCCGGTGACCAGCTGCTTGCTGGCCGACCCCTTGGGGCAGAGCCGGCCGCGCGAGATGGGACTGTGCGGGTCGCCTTCGATCTGGACGACCTTCTCGTCTTTGACGAAGACCTGCTGCCCGCAGCCGACGGCGCAATAGGGGCAGACGGACTTGGCGACCCGATCGGCGCTCGCCGTGCGCGAGGCGAGGGCTTCGGAGTGCGGGGACTCGGCGGCCTTCCCCCGGCCGAGCGGGTCGGGGCCGGTCAGCTGGCGGTAGACGGGCCAGGACTCCAGCCACTTCCGTGGTCCCACGCCCACCTCCCGACCGCGACGTTCCCGCTGGGGCGACTACCCGGGCTTTGCCGAGCCTAAACCGGTCGGGTCCCGGACGCCCGCCGCCGATGCCGCGAATGACTCATTCGGGACCTCCGACGTCCCGAATGAGTCATTCGCGACGTTCGGCCAGGCGCACAGGGGGACGCGGGCGGTTCGACGCCGCGCGGTAAGCCTTCACGAGCTCGTCGGCAACGGCTCGCGGCTCGTTGTGGAGGCGGCTGGGCACTGTCTGCACGACCGCGACGCCCGCGGCGGCGTACCGGTTGTTCCGGACGAGGGTCGACGCATAGCCAGGTTGTCCGAAATGGAACTCGTAGGAGTCGATCTCCCAGGCCAACGCGACCTCGTCGGACCAAGCGTCCGGGGTGGCGAGGTAGCGGTCGTGTTCGTCGTGGATCTCGATGTTCCAGATCGGCTCGGGCAAGCCGGTGCGACGCCAGAGCGCCATGGCCTCGGCTTCAGCGGCGGACCGGGCGCCTCTCCCGATCTCCCGGAGCACTTCGCGCGGCAGAGCGCTGCCTCTGTCGCTTCCCTTCTCGAGTTCCGCGGACAGTTCCGCGGGGTCGGCCTTCAGCTGCTGGACCGCTTCGGCAAGCAAAGCCCTGATCGGCGCGCGTTCGGTCAGCCGTCGGCACTCGTCCAGCACTGCCCTGGCCACTGGTGCCAAAGGCAGCTCGTCGAGCTCGATCGGCGTGGGCATCCGAGTGGTCCGTTCGACGAGGACGTAGCCGCTGCTGGACGTCTTGAGGTGCGACGGCAGCAGGAGATGGATCGGCTCGCCCGGCCGGGCTTCGCGCTTCAGACCCTGCCGACGGCACGCCTCGAGCCCGGTGACGACCGCTTCGGCGCCGCCGTAGAGCAGCGCACTTTCGAGCAGCTGCCGCCGGGTTGGCGTGCCCGTGCGAAGCAGAACCACGCCGGGGAGAAGCCGCTGCCAGGGCTGACCGGGGCGGCACCGCCGATAGCTGGTCCGCGACGGAACGCCCAGTGCTTCCAGCTGCGCGACCGTGATCACGCCGCGTCGGCTGGCGGCGAAGAGTCCCTCGGCGTGGCTGGCCCACGATCTTCTGGTCACCGATCGATCGTCCGGCGACCGGGCAAGCGAAACCACAGGTTTGCGTGATCTGTGGACTACTTACAGGACCGCCGACGGGCCTGTGGATAACTTCGGCGCGCTTCGGATGTCGCGAATGACTCATTGGGGACCTCCGGCGTCCCGAATGAGTCATTCGCGACGCCCGCCCCGAGCGGACCCGGCAGCTCCGGGACAACGCCCGAGCCAGACCCCCGGAGGGCACCCCGCCAGGTCCGCACCGTCCTC
>NZ_JBSFNC010000049.1:0-59316 GCF_053586895.1 Amycolatopsis sp. NPDC003731
GTTCAAGAAAGCCCCTCCGTGGGAGCGGGTCGCCGCGTACGCGAAGGCTTGCGTCGCCGTCGGGCGCCGTACAGGAGGTCTGCGACCAGGTTGGCGATCACCACGCTCGCCGCGATCACCACCAGCCAGCCCATCAGGACCTGGGGGTCGTTCTTGTTGACCGCCTCGACCAGCAGCGTTCCCATGCCGTGCCAGTTGAAGACCGTCTCGGTGATGATGGCGCCCGTCACCGTGGCGCCGAAGTTGACCGAAAACAGGGTCATCACCGGGATCAGGGCGTTGCGGAACGCGTGGCGCCAGATCACGCGGGTGTTCGACACGCCCTTGGCGCGCGCTGTGCGCACGTAATCCGCGCCCAGGACCTCCAGCATCGACGCCCTCTGAAACCGGCTGTACGCGGCGAACGTGATGGCCATGATCGACAGCGTCGGCAGCAGGAACGCGCCGACGTACTTCGCGAGTGCGTCACCCACTCCGGTGGCCGTGAGGCTCTCCGGGCTCGTCGTCCGGAGCCACGGGTCGCCGAGGACGTCGGACAGGCCGAGGTCGCGGACCCAGCTGTTGGCGCGGATCGCGTAGCCCTTGAGGACGATCGCCACGCAGAAGATGGGCATCGAGAACATCAGGAACGCCAGCGTCGTCGCCAGGTAGTCCCAGATCGAATACTGCTTCACCGCCGCCAGGACACCCACCAGGACGCCGAAGATCAGGGCCAGCACCGACGCCGTGAGCACCAGCTCCAACGTCACCTTGAACGCGGCCATCACCTTCGGCTGGACCGGGGTGAACGCGTTGCCCTGGGCGATCGAGATGCCCCAGTCGCCGGTCAGGAAGTGGCCGAGCCAGCTGAAGTAGCGGGCGATGACGCTCTGGTCCAGGCCCAGCTTGTGCTCGGTCTCGGCGATCGCGGACGCGCTGATCCCCGGTTTGCTGCGGAGCTCGCCGAGCGGGTCGCCGGTGTTGGCGACCATCACGAAGCAGAGGAACGTGCCGATCAGCAGGACCGGGATCGAAATGGCCAGCCGGCGGAGCACGTACAGCACGAGATTCATCCGAAACCCCCAGGTCCGGCGATCCTCCCGGAAAACGGACGCGGGGGCGACCGGAACCGGTCACCCCCGCGTCGCGCGTTCAGGCCTTCATTCTCCGCTGGCGCGGGTCGAAGGCGTCGCGAAGACCGTCACCGATGAAGTTGATCGTCAGTGAAATCAGCACGAGCACGATGAACGGCCCGAAGAACAACGCCGGCCGGGTCTGCAGCTGGGCGTAGTTCTCCAGGATGACGCGGCCGAGCGAGGTGTCCGGCAGCTGGACGCCCAGGCCGATGAACGACAGCGCGGCTTCCGCCAGCACGGCCTGCGCGACCGCGAGGGTCGCGTTGACCGTGATGCTGCCGACCATGTTCGGCACCAGGTGCTTGAAGATGATCCGGAACGTCCCGGCGCCCGACGCGCGGGCCGCGTCGACGAACTCGCGCTGGGACAGCGACATCGCCTCGGCGCGGGTGATCCGGGCGATCTGCATCCAGCCGAACGCCGCCAGCACCAGCGCGACGATGTACCAGGAACCGCCGCCGAACACCTTGGCGAGGATAGCCGCCGCGGCGATCTGCGGGATGATCAGGAACAGGTCCGTCACCCGCGAGATCGCCGAGTCGGAGAACCCGCGCAGGTAGCCGGCGACCGCACCGAACACGACGCCGATCACGGTGGCCAGGATCGACACGGTGAGCGCGATGAGGAGCGAGTACTGCGTACCGCGCAGCACCTGCGACACCATGTCCTTGCCGACCTGGGTCGTCCCGAGCGGGAAGTCGCCGCTGGGCTTGGCGAACGACGGGAACGAGCTGTCCTCGTAGTTGTGCTTCCAGAACAGCGGCATCAGGATGCTGATCAGCACGATCAGGATGAGCACGCCGGTCGACGCCATCGCCAGCTTGTGGTGCAGGAACTTCCGCAGGACCAGCTTGCCCTGGCTGCGCGGTTCCGGCAGCGCGTCCGGAGGCAGCGTGCCTTCGGCCGAAGCGGTTTCGCTCGCGAGAAGAGAGTTCAAGTCAGCCAACGCGAATCCTCGGGTCCAGGATGCCGTACATCAGGTCGGCGATCAGGTTGGCGACGATGACACTGCTGGCGATCACCACGAGCCAACCCATCATCACCTGAGTGTCGTTCTTCGTGACGGCTTCCACCAGCAATGTGCCCATACCGTGCCAGTTGAACACCGTCTCGGTGATGATCGCGCCGGCCAGGACCGAGCCGAAGTTGACCGAGAACAGCGTCGACACCGGGATCAGGGCGTTGCGGAACGCGTGCCGGAAGATGACCCGGCCGTTGCCGAGGCCCTTGGCGCGCGCGGTGCGCACGTAGTCCGAGCCCAGCACCTCGAGCATCGAGGCGCGCTGGAACCGGCTGTACGCGGCGAAGCTGATCGCCATGATCGACAGCGTCGGCAGCAGGTACGCACCGATGGTGCTGGTGATGAAGTCGCCGACGCCGTCGGTCTTCAGCTGCTCCGGGCTGGTCGTGCGCAGCCACGGGTTGCCGAGGACGTCGGACAGGCCGAGGTCGCGGACCCAGCCGTTGATCTCGATCGCGTAGCGCTTCAGCACGATCGCGACGCAGAAGATCGGCATCGAGAAGAGCAGGAAGGCGAGGGTGGTCGCGATGTAGTCGATGATCGAGTACTGCTTCACGGCGGCCAGCACGCCGACGATGATGCCGATGATCAGCGCGAGGATCTCGGCGCCGACGACCAGCTTGAGGGTGACGCCGAAGGCGGCCATCACCTTGGGGGCGACCGGCGCGAGGGCGTTGCCCTGCGCGATGGAGATGCCCCAGTTCCCGGTCAGGAAGTCACCCAGCCACGTGAAGTAGCGGGGGACGATGCCCTGGTCGAGACCGAGCTTGGCGGCCGTGGCGGCCAGCGCTTCCTTGCTGATCGTCGGGTTCTGCCGCAGCTCGCCCAGCGGGTCACCGGTGCCGGCGACCATGACGAAACACAAGAAAGTCCCGACCAGGAGGACGGGAATCGATATCGCCAGACGGCGAAGGATGTAGATCACCAGGTTCAACGAACTGCTCCTCATCCGGGCCTGGTCGTCAGAAGTGCGCTGGACCGCTACCCGGTTGTCTACCGTAGTGGCGGTAACCCTACGGTCAACAGCTACTTCCGGTGGGTACCGGGGCCCGGCTTGTGGCCGGACCCCGGTACCTCCCAGGTCATCTGGAGCGAGGGGAAAGAAGAGGCGGGGCGAGCCCTACTTCTTCTGCTCCCACTCGCCGACGTTCCACAGAACACCGTCGTACGACTGCATGTAGACGCGGTCGATGCCCTTGAACGCCCACATGCTCGGCGTCTGGAACAGCGGCAGGGTCGCGTAGTCGTCGGCGATGGCCTTGTCGGCCTCCTGGTACTTCTGCAGCTTGACCTGCTCGTCGGTCGCCTTCACCGCGGCGTTGTAGGCGTCGTCGATCTTCGGGTCGCAGAGGTTCTGGTAGTTCTGCTCGCCGCCCTTGTCCGGGCAGACGTAGATCGACTTCGACTCCGCCTTGAACGGCTGGGCGGACCAGCCGAACAGCGCCACGTCGTAGTCACCGGTCGAGACGCGGCCACCCTTGAGGAAGTTGGCGTCGGTCTCGTCCTTGACCTCGATGCCGGCCGCCTTGGCCTGCGAGATGATGATCTCGACGGTCTGGCTGCGGCGGGCGTTCTGGTTGTGCGTGATCTTGAACGAGGCGCGCTGGCCGTTCTTGGCGAAGATGCCGTCGGCACCCTTGGCCCAGCCGGCGTCGGTCAGCGTCTTGGCCGCCGCTTCGGCGCCCAGGCCGGCCTTGCTGCTGTACAGGTCGGTGTAACCGGGCTCACCCTGGAAGAACACCACGCTGTTCAGCGGCTCCGCGTCCGCCTGGACCTCCTTGAGCAGCTTGTCCGTGATCTCCTTGCGGTTGACCGACTCGAGGAACGCCTTGCGGAGGTCCTTGTCGGCGAACATGCGCTTGAAGTTCAGGTCGAGGTGCTCGTAGGTCAGCTGCGAGGCCGAACCGTAGGTCACGCCCTGCGCCGCGAGGCCCTTCATCGTCTGGGCCGCGGTGGCGTCCGGCTGGGTCGACGCCGCGACGTCGATCTCACCGTTCTGCAGCGCGGTCGCCATCGCCTTGGTGTCTTCCATGGCGCGGACGATGATCTTCGACGGGCCACCCTTGCCACCCGCCCACTGCGGGTTCTTCTCCAGGGTGACGGCCTTCTGGTTGGCGTCGAACGCGGTGATCTTGTACGGGCCCGACGACGGCATGATGTCCGCCTTGAAGCCCTTCCACTCGTTCGACCAGAAGTCACCGGCGGCCTTGATCTGGGCCGGGTCGCCGGTCGGGGCCAGCTTGGTGATGTCGGCGATGCCGGTCTTGGCCTCGAGGACGTGCGCGGGCATGATCGCCGGCGCGTTGAACAGGCCCTTGTAGTCCAGGTAGGGCTCGCTGTAGTCGGTGACGAAGGTCAGCGCGTCCTTGCAGGTGGCCTGCTTGATCAGCGAGTAACCGGTGGTCGACGCCGAGTTGAACGGGTTCTTGCCGTCCGGGCCCTTGGCCAGGCCGCTCTGCGACAGCCACGCCAGGTACATGTCCTTGCAGTCGTAGGCCTGACCGTCCGACCACTTGATGTTCGGCTTGATCTTGTACGTGACCTGCTGCGGGTCCTTCTGCGTGACGTCCCAGGACTCGAAGACGTCGTTGTTCAGCAGGATCTTGTTGTTGCCGTCGAGCTTCAACGTACCGGAGAGCACCGCGGTCAACACGTAGTTGTTGTACGAGCTGTTGGTGTCCGGGGTCTGGTTGTTGTACCCCGAGTACCCGTCGTCGATACCGATCGTGACCGTGCCGTCGTACCCCGGGGTGTCCGCGAGCTTGAACAGGTCGCCGGTCTCGGCCTTGCCGACAGCCATCGCCTTGACGTCGGTCGACGATCCGTTCTGATCGGTGTTGCCCGAACCCGAATCACCACCGCTGCAGGCGCTCAGCAGCAGCGAAGCGCCGGCGACGAGCGACAAAGCGGAGACTGCTTTGGATCTCCTCATGAAGTGTGCCCTCCTAGCACTGAGCCCTTGAATATCGGGACAAGGGCCCACACCGCTCCGGTTGGATGGGCCGGAGCCTACGACACGCCAAGCGACACTCAACTGGCGCACTGCGGGAGCACGCTAGAAAGGAAAAGCACCGACAGTCACCAGTTCCGGGTCGATCGTGACCAAAGGGTGACTTCCAGTCGACATCCAGAAATACGACGGTTACCTCATGGATTCACAACGTCCCACTCGAAGGCGTTGGTAAAGATCACCCGGTAGTACTGAATGCGTAGCCAACCGATTACTTCGGGCCGCGAGTCCAGTTCACCGCCGACCCGAACGGGCCCACCATGGGGGGACCTGGCGTGACGCCCGAGATGCCCGAACCGATCGCCAGGGTGTCAGCCAATTGGAACAGCGGAATCACCACGTTCTGACGCCAAAGTTCAGGCTCAAGAGTGGTGAGCGCTTCGCCCGTCGGAGTGGATCCGGACAGCGCCGCGTCGATCGACGGCTGCAGCGCCGGGTCGCAGAACCCGGCCGCGTTGCCCGGGACGACGGGCTTGGTCTTGTCGACGCCGGCGGCCGTCTGCTCCGGGCGGCAGCCGAAGGTCGACGCGAGCACCGATGCGGTGTCCCCGCCGACCGCCTGCGGGACGACGGCGATGTCGACCCCGACGTTGCCGGCCGAGTCGCCGGTCGGCTGCTGGACCCCGCCGACGACCGGCATCGCCAGCAGGCCGCTGAACAGGTCCCGTGGCGGCGGCGTGATCGCGTTGACCTCGATGCCCTGCGCGGAGAGCTGGCCGGCCAGCTCCTTGGCGATCGACGCGTACGGCTCCTGGGCGGCCGGCGAGGCGATGACCAGCGAGAGCGCCCGGCCGTTCTTGCGCCAGGTGCCCGCGGTCTTGGTGTAGCCCGCCGCCTGGAGCGACTGCTCGGCCCTGGCGACGTCGGGCGCGGTGGGCGGCCCGGGCGGGATGGTCGCCGCGTAGCCCTTCACCGACGGCGCGATCACCTGCGCGTCGGCGTGCAGCGTCGACGACGGCCCGCCGTTGACGCCCTCGGTGATCAGCTTGGTGCGGTCGATCAGCGCGGCGACACCGGCGCGGACCTGGGCGTCCTGCAGGGTCGCGCTGACCGGGCGCAGCAGCACGTCGGCCACCAGCGGGCGGGCCACCGTGTGCAGCTTGACCGCCGAGCCGAGCTCGCCGAGCAGCTTGAGCTCGTCGCCGCTCGTGCGGGCCAGCGCGAACTGGTCGTTGCCGCTGCGCAGCGCGGCCAGCAGCGTGTTCTGGTCCGACCGGCGGAGCACGATCCGGTCGATCGCGGCGGGCTTCTCCCAGTAGCGTTCGTTGCGCTCGAGGATGACCTCGCCGCGGGCGGTGTCCAGGCTCTTGATCGAGAACGGGCCGGCGACGGCCGGGAAGTTCGAGGCCAGCGCCCCGCGCCAGCCGTCGGGCGCGTCCTTGAGCAGGTGGGCGGGCAGCAGGTCGGAGAACAGCGTCTGCCAGCCCGGGTACGGCTTTGCGAAGGTGACCTCGACGCGCTTGCCGCCCTCTCGCGACTGCAGGTCGGTGATCTGCCGGTAGCCGGCGGGCTCGATCACGCCGGGCTGGTCGCGCAGCTGGGTGCGCAGGTAGTCGAAGTCCTCGGCGGCGATGGGCGCGCCGTCGGACCAGGAGGCGTCCGGCCGGATCTCGTAGGCCACCACGAACGGCTGCTGCGAGATCACCTCGGCGGACTTCATCAGGTTCTTGTCGAGCTGGGTGGTGCCGTCGTCCTTCTGGCGGAACACCGAGGGCAGCAGCAGCTGCGAGAGCGCGGAGGTCACCTGGGACGAGTCCGCGAGGTTGTGCGGGTTGTACCCGCCGAGCACGTCGTCGACCCCGACGACGATCTGCGACGGCGTCTTGCCGGTGGTGGACACGGGTGCGACCGACGACGACACGACCGGGGGTGGCGGGGTGTTGGAGCAGGCGGTGAGCAGCACGGCCGCGAGTGCCAGCACCGGCACCGCCTTGCGATTCACCCGCACGCCCCGTTCCTCCCCGTTTCCGCCGATCGGGTCAGTCATGCTCCCACGACCGCCTCCGCCGCCGGAACCGAGATTCCCACACCCGGATCGGGCGGCCTCGCCGCCCCTGGGTGCCACTACGGGAATGGACGCGCGGCACACCGTCCGGGTTCCCGGACCGTTCCGGAACGGCGGAACGAACACGGGCCGGACACGAAAAAGGTTCACGCCGGTGGTCGGCGCCAGGCGATGAGGCCGTCGCGACACCTATAAAGATATAAGGAGAAGAACGGCGGAATTCCTGACGCTGGGTTCGCCACCGACCGACCCAGCGTAAGGGATCGGGCACGAAAAAACCTCCCGATGACGAGCACCGGGAGGCTTTTCGAAGCGGCGGATCAGCCGTTGTCGCGGCTCTTGGCGCGCGAACGCTCCTTCGCGCGGGTGTTGACGTCCAGGGTCACCTTGCGGACCCGGACGACCTCGGGCGCGACCTCGACGCATTCGTCGACCGAGCAGAACTCCAGGGCCTCTTCCAGGCCCATTTTGCGCGGGCGGGCCAGCGTCTCCATCACGTCGGCGGAGGACTGACGCATGTTGGTCAGCTTCTTCTCCTTGGTGATGTTGATGTCGAGGTCCTCGAAGCGCGGGTTCTCGCCCACGACCATGCCCTCGTAGACGTCCGCGCCCGGCTCGACGAAGAACGTGCCGCGGTCGGCCAGCTGGATCATCGCGTACGCGGTGACCGGGCCCGAGCGGTCGGCGACCAAGGAGCCGCTGTGCCGGGTGCGGATCTCGCCCGCCCACGGGAAGTAGCCCTCGAACACGTGGTTCGCGATGCCGGTGCCGCGGGTCTCGGTGAGGAAGTCGGTGCGGAAGCTGATCAGGCCGCGCGACGGGAGCACGTACTCCAGCTTGATCCGGCCGGTGCCGTTGCCGCTCATGTCCTCCATGCGGCCCTTGCGGGCGGCCAGGAGCTGGGTGATCGCGCCGAGGTGCTCCTCCGGCGAGTCGATGTAGAGGCGCTCGAACGGCTCGTGCAGCTTGCCGTCGATCGTGCGCAGCACCACCTGCGGCTTGCCGACGGTCAGCTCGAAGCCCTCGCGCCGCATCTGCTCGACGAGGATGGCCAGCGCCAGCTCGCCACGGCCCTGGACCTCCCAGGTGTCGGGGCGCTCGGTCGGCAGGACGCGGATCGAGACGTTACCGATCAGCTCCTGGTCCAGGCGGGCCTTGACCAGCCGCGCGGTGACCTTGTCGCCGCCGTTGCGCCCGGCCAGCGGCGAGGTGTTGACGCCGATGGTCATCGAGATCGCGGGCTCGTCGACGGTGATCCGGGGCAGCGCCACCGGGTTGTCGGAGTCGGCGAGGGTGTCGCCGATCGTGATGTCCGGGATGCCGGCGATGGCGACGAGCTCGCCCGCGCTGGCCTCGGTCGCCGGGACGCGGGTGAGCGCCTCGGTGACCAGCAGCTCGGAGATGCGGACGTTCTGCGTCGTGCCGTCCGCGCGCATCCAGGCCACGGTCTGGCCCTTGCGCAGCTTGCCGGCGTGGATGCGGATCAGCGCGATGCGGCCGAGGAAGTTGGACGCGTCGAGGTTGGTGACCAGCGCCTGCAGCGGCGCGTCGAGGTCGGCGGCCGGCGGCGGCACGTGCCGGAGCAGCGTGTCGAACAGCGGGTCGAGGTTCTCGCTCTCGGGGACCTCGCCGTCGGCGGGCTGCTCCAGGCTGGCCTTGCCGGCGCGCGCGGAGGCGTAGACGACCGGGAGGTCGAGGATCGCGTCGTGGTCGGCGTCCTCGATGTCGCTGGCCAGCTCGAGCAGCAGGTCGTGGGTCTCCTCGACGACCTCGGCGATCCGGGCGTCCGGCCGGTCGGTCTTGTTGACCAGCAGGATCACCGGCAGGCCGGCTTCGAGGGTCTTGCGCAGCACGAACCGGGTCTGCGGGAGCGGGCCTTCGGACGCGTCGACCAGCAGGACGACCCCGTCGACCATGGCCAGGCCGCGCTCGACCTCGCCGCCGAAGTCGGCGTGGCCGGGGGTGTCGATGACGTTGATCGTCACCTGGCCCTCGGGGGTCTGGCGGTGGATCGAGGTGTTCTTCGCGAGGATCGTGATGCCCTTTTCGCGCTCCAGCTCGCCCGAGTCCATCACGCGGTCGACGACCTCGGCGCGCTCGGCGAAGGCGCCGGACTGGCGGAGCATCGCGTCCACCAGCGTGGTCTTGCCGTGGTCGACGTGGGCGACGATCGCGACGTTGCGCAGGTCGGGCCGGGTCTTACCGGTCGGCCGGCCGGTTTCGACGGTAGCGCTGGCTGCGGGCACGCGAGAACTCCTGAACTTCAAGGGTTGGATGGCCGCGCACGCCGTTCAGGCATCCCGTGACCGGCTCTGGTCACACGCGGACCTCACCCAGGATACCTGCCGCCCCATTGTGAGCGGCCCCACGCCCCCCTGGCGGTTAGGCTGACCTAACGTGGAAACCCGGTGGAGGTCGCCGATCCGGAAGGTGCGTGCGCGTGGGCAAGAAGCCGAAGGACCCGCGGAAGGTCGTGCGCAAGCTCATGAAGGCCGGCAAGGTCAAGAAGAAGTGCTGCCGGTCGAAGCCGCGCTGCAAGAAGTGCCCGGTATTGGCTCTGAAGAAGGCTAAAGAGGACCTGGCTGCTTAGTGGGGCACAGCCTCGTTGACCTGCCGCAGTTCGGGTGCGGTCTTCGTCGGCGAGAACTCGATGACCTCGTAACTCGCCAGGTGCTTCACGCAGAACGGGTCGGACGCCAGGATGGCGTCGAGCTTCCCGCGGGACATCGGCCGCGTGATGATCACGCCGCCGGTGCGCGGGTTCCGCCGCCCGGACGCCAGGAAGTGGCCGTGCTCGTACTGCTTGTTCAGCCACTCGGCGTGGTCCGGGAGCGCGTAGTCGATTTCCTCGATCGGGGCCGTGTAGTTCAACAGGACGACATACATGGTTAGACGGTAGACCCGCACGCCACTTCGCGCCTATGCTCGCCGCATGCACGCGCAGACGTCCAGCTGGTGGCCGCCCTCGGCGGCCGTTTAGACCTGCGCTGATCACCAGCGGCCGCCCCGGGACGGGCGGCCTTTTTCGTGCCTTCTCCGGGGTGGCCCCACCTCGGGAGGAACACATGAGCAAGCTGTCCGGCATCACCCCCTCCGGTCACGTCCACCTCGGCAACTACCTCGGCGCCGTCCGCCGCTGGGCCCTCGAGGGCGGCGCGGACGACCTGTACTTCGTCGCCGACCTGCACGGCATGACGACTCCGCACAACCCGGCGAAACTCCGATCCCTGGCGCGCGAACAGCTCGCCGTGCTGATCGCCGCCGGCATCGACCCCGAGCGGGTGTTCGTCCAGTCCGACCTGGCCCGGGAGCTGGGCGCGCTGACCTGGGTCCTGGAGTGCACCTGCAACTACGGCGAAGCGGCGCGGATGATCCAGTTCAAGGAGAAGTCGAAAGGCCAGGCCGGGGTCAGGCTGTCCCTGCTGACGTACCCGGCGCTGATGGCCGCGGACATCCTGCTGCAGGGCGCGGACGAGGTCCCGGTCGGCGAGGACCAGCGCCAGCACGTCGAACTGACGCGGACCCTGGCCAAGCGCTTCAACGGCACGTACGGCGAGGTGTTCACCATCCCGCGCGCGGTGCTGCCGCCGGCCGGCGCGCGGGTGAAGGACCTGGCCGACCCGACGCGCAAGATGTCGAAGTCGGCCCGGGACGCGGTGGGCGTGGTGTTCGCGCTCGACGAGCCCGACCAGATCCGCCGCAAGGTCCGCCGCGCGGTCACCGACGGCGGTTCGGTGCCGGTGCACGCCCCGGAGACCCGGCCGGGGATGGCGAACCTGCTGGAGATCCTGGCCGCGTGCCGGGGCGGGTCCCCGGCGGAGCTCGCCGACGAGTTCACCTCCTACGGCGCGGTGAAGGACGCCGTCGCCGACGCGGTGATCGAGGAGCTGCGGCCGGTGCGCTCAAGGGCGTTGGCGCTGCTGGACGACGTCGCCGAGCTGGATCGCGTGCGGAAAGCGGGTGCCGAGCGCGCCCGCGAGCGCGGTTCGCACCGGCTCGACGCGGCGCTGCGGATGATCGGGGCTAACTGAGCAGGGCGCGGAAGGCCGGGAGGAGGATCCGGTCCGCGGGCAGCCAGTCGACGTCGTCGAGGTCGTCGGGTCCGAGCCACCGAACGGCTCGGTGCTCGACGGCCCGCGGCTCCTCCCCGGGCGAAACGAGCGTCGCGGCGTAGATCCGGAGGACCTTGCCGCCGGGCAGCGGGATGTCGTCGCCGACCCGCGCGCCGACCTCGACGACGACGTCGAGTTCCTCGCTGCACTCGCGGGCCAGCGCGAAGGCTTCGGATTCCCCGTCTTCGACCCGGCCGCCGGGCAGTTCCCACTGCCCCGCGTGCTTCGGCGGCCAGGCCCGCTGCTGGGCCAGCAGCTTGCCGTCCCGCACCAGGGCGGCTCCCACGATCACAGCGTTCACAGTCCCGGAACTTACCCGGAAGCCCCGCCCGCGGCCGCACGCCAGACGACCACGAACCGCGCGCCCCCGTCCGGGGACTCGCCCACCTGGACGCGGCCGCCCCGGCGGCGGACCGTCTCCGCCACCATCGCCAGCCCCAGCCCCGTGCCGCCCGAGGACCGGGCCCGGTCGTCGGCGATCCGGTAGAACCGGTCGAACACCTTCTCCCGGTGCTCCGGGGCGATGCCCGGGCCGTCGTCGTCGACCACCACCCGCACCGACGACCGGGACGCCAGCACCGACACCACGATCTGCCCGCGCGCGTACCGGCACGCGTTGCGCAGCAGGTTGTCCAGCACCAGCTCGACCTCCGCGTGCGCCGAAGACGCCCACGCCTGCGCCACCGCCGTGCTCACCCGCGTCTCCGGCGCCCCCGCCGGCAGCCGCGCCACGGCCGACCGCACTTCGCTCACCAGCTCGACCGGTGACGCCGGGGGCACCTCGCCGGCGTCCGACCGAGCCAGGGACAGCAGCCCGTCCAGCAGCGACGACAGACGCTCGGCCTCGGTCAAGATGTCCGACAGCGTCTCCTGGGACAGCTCCGGATCCGGGTTCGTCACCGCGACCTCGGCCTGCACGCGGATCGACGCGACCGGCGACCGGAGCTCGTGCGCCGCGTCGCCGGTGAAGCGGCGGAGCCGTTCGGCCGCCTGCTCCTGCCGCTCCAGCAGCGCGTTGAACTCCTCCGCCAGCGCCCGCAGCTCGTCGTGCGAGTCCGGCAGGGCCAGGCGCGCGCCCGGTGGCAGCGAGCGCACCGACCCCCGCATGCGCGCGACCGGCCGCAGCGACAAGCGCACCACCAGCCACGTCGCGAACCCCGCCACCAGCGCCCCGACCGCCGCGACCACCACCAGCCACACGCCGCCGTAGTGCACCGCGGCCGCGAAGCCGACCAGGCCGGCCCCCGCGACCACCAAGCGCTGCGACCCGTCCGGCGCGCTGACGACCGTGCCGAGGTACCGCGCGCCGTCGCGCTGGACCGGCTGCCCGGCCTTGAGCGTCGAAACGTCGGCAGGGGAAAGACCCGCCGGGGTACCGCCGTCCACCGGCGTGCCCGCGATGTCCAGCACCCGCAGCGTCACCGGCGCCGCACCCGACAGCGGACGGCCGGCGCTCACCTCGGCGCCCGCCGGGCCGAGCGCGGACGTGAGCTCCCGGTCGACCGAGCCGATGAGCAGCGGCGAGAGGTTCGACGCGGCCAGCGTGGCCAGGCCGAGCAGGCAGGCCAGGGTGATCGTCGCGGCCAGCAGGGTGATCCGGACCTGCAGGGACCGGCCCCGCCACCAGGAGATCACGGCGTGATGACCTCGTCGAGCTGCGCGTCGGACGCCAGGTAGCCGTGCCCCCGCACGGTCCGCAGCAACGCGCCGGCCCCGACCGCGTCGAGCTTGCGGCGGACGTACCCGACGTAGACCTCGACGAGGTTGCGGGTCACCGCCTGCTCCTCGCCCCAGACCGCGCGCAGCAGCTCGTCCTTGGTGACGACCGTGCCCGCGCGGCCGACGAGCACCTCCAGCAGCGCGAACTCCCGCGGGCTCAGCCCGACCTCTTCGTCGTGCCAGTGCACCTGCCGCAGCCCGCGGTCGACGGCCAGCGCGCCGAGCCGCAGCGTCCCGCGGCCGGACTCCGGCCCGGCCCGGCGCAGCACCGCGCGGACCTGCGCGACCAGCACCACGAACGAGAACGGCTTGACGAGGTAGCCGTCGGCGCCGAGGTCGAGGCCGTCGGCCTGGTCGATCTCGCCGTCCTTGGCCGAGACGAGCAGCACCGGCGTGGTGACGCCGTCCTTGCGCAGCCGCTCCAGCACGCGGTAGCCGGACAGGCCCGGCAGCATGATGTCCAGGAGGATGACGTCGAACGAGCCCGTGCTTGCCAGCTGCAGGCCGGTGGGCCCGTCCGCGGCCGTGACCACGTCCATGTCCTCCGCGCGCAGCCCGCGCTGCAGGGCCTTGCGCACGCCCGGTTCGTCGTCGACCACCAGCACCCGAGGTTTCACGAGACTCATCATGGCCGGTTTCCGCAGGTCGTGCGTCAGCTCTCAGCACGATCTCAGCGTCGGGGAGAGAACCTTCAGGGGTATCTCAGCCTCGAGAGGGAAGCGTCGTGGCCAGGGAGCCGGGCACACTCGAGCCCGGGAACACCACAGGGAGAGACGCATGAAACCGAAGACGAAGGGCATCACGGCCGCGGTCCTCGGCACCGCGCTCGGTGCCGGCGGGCTCGCGTTCGTCGCGATGCCAGCCAGCGCGGACGACAAGCCGGCGCTGCCGCAGGTGAGTGCCGAGGACCTGGTGCAGTCGGTGGTCAAGGCGAAGCCGGGCGCGTTCGACGGCACGCTGAAGGTGAGCAACGACCTGGGCCTGCCCGCGGTGGGGAACGCGGTGCCGGGCGCCCAGGCGCTGAACATGGACTCGGCGCACATCTTCAGCGATGGCGCGGGCAAGAGCCGGCTCGCCGTCACGCAGGGCGCGAGCCAGGAGACCGTGGTCCACGACGGCACCACCGTCTGGGACTACAGCTCCAAGACGAACACCGCGACCAAGCTGACCATCCCGGCCGACGTGGCCCAGCGGAAGGGCGCGGGCAGCGACAAGACCGCCGACCCGCTGGCGGCGTCGACCGAACTGCTCACGAAGGTCCGCGAGAGCAGCACGGTGTCCGTCGACGGCACCGCGACCGTCGCCGGCCGCCCGGCCTACGAGCTGGTCCTGACGCCGAAGCCGACCGAGCGGACGCTCCTGCGCGAGATCCGCGTCGCGGTCGACTCGCAGACGCGGATGCCACTGCGGATGTCGGTGCTGAGCAACGGCACGGCGACCCCGGCGCTCGAGGTCGCGTTCACCGAGATCGAGTTCACCCAGCAGCCGGCCGACCTCTTCACCTTCACCCCGCCGAAGGGCGCCAAGGTGCAGGAGAAGACCCCGCAGGTCGACCAGCACGCGAAGGACCTGGCCGAGCAGGCCAAGCAGGACGTCAAGGTCGTCGGCGACGGCTGGGACACCGTCGTCACCGGCAAGGTCCCGGCGGACGCGCTGAACGCGGCGCCGAAGCAGCAGTCCGGGCGGGAAGGCCGCAACGCCGACCCGAAGGCGCTGCTCGAGCGGTTCGGCAAGAAGGTCAACGGCTCCTGGGGCAGCGGCTACCTGTTCACCACGAAGGTCGGCAGCGCGGTGCTGACCGACGACGGCCGCTTCGCCGCCGGTGCAGTGCCGGAGCAGGTCCTGTACGAAGCGCTGGGTCAGAAGTGACGAGCACGGCTGTCCAGTCCGGGGCGGAGGCTTCTGCGGAGGCCTCCGCCCCGGCGGTTCCGCTCGCCGCGCGGACCCGGGGATTGCGGAAGGTCTACGGCAGCACGGTCGCGGTGGACCACGTCGACCTCGACATCCCGGCCGGCGCGGTCGTGGGCATGCTCGGGCCGAACGGCTCGGGCAAGACGACCACGATCCGGATGCTGCTCGGCCTGGTCCGCCCGACCGAGGGCGAGGTCGAGCTGCTCGGCCGTCCGATGCCGGACGCCGCCGCGCACGCGCTGCCCGACGTCGGCGCGCTGGTCGAGGGTCCGGGTTTCCACCCGTTCCTCTCCGGCCGCGACAATCTGCTGCGCTTCGCCGCGGCCGAACCGCGGCTGTCCTCGGCCGGGATTCCGGCCGCGGTGGACTCGGCGCTGGAGCGCGTCGGGCTGACCGGGGCCGCACGACGGCGGTACAAGGGGTATTCGCTCGGCATGAAGCAGCGGCTCGGGCTCGCTTCGGCGTTGCTGGTGCCGCGGAAGATGGTCGTGCTCGACGAGCCGACCAACGGCCTCGACCCTGCGGGTACCAGGGAGATCCGCAGGATCGTCGCCGAGCTGCACGCCGAGGGCGTCACCGTGCTGGTGTCGTCGCACCTGCTGGCCGAGGTCGAGGCGACCTGCACGCACGTGGCCGTGCTGCAGAGCGGGAACGTCGTCGCGCAGGGCGAGCTGGCGGAGCTGCTGGAGTCCGGGAACGCGGCCCTGCTGGTCCGCACGCCGGACGCGGAGAAGGCCGTGGAAGTGCTGCGGGAGAACCGGATCGGCGCGCGGCTGACGCCGGAGGGCGTCCGCGCCGACCTCACGGCGGCCGAAGCGCCGCGGGTGCTGCAGGTCCTGGTGGGCGCGGGGGTCGCGGTCCACGAGGCGACGCGGGCCCGCACCGGGCTGGAAGACCTGTTCGCGCGGCTCACGGAGGGGGCGGAATGACGGCGGTCCTGGAGGCACCGGCGGCCCGCACGGGCCACGACACGGTGCCGTTGCCGCGGCTGCTGGCCGCGGAGCTGCGCTGGATCTTCCGGCGGCCGCGCACGCTGGCCGTGCTGGGGCTCCTGGCCTTGATCCCGGTGGTGATCGGCATCGGCCTGACGCTGGTGGACGACGCGGGTGCGCAGGGCGGCGGCCCGGACGACGGCGGCGGAGCACTGCTGGCCTCGGCGGTCAACAACGCGTTCGTGCTGCCGATCGCGGCGATCGTGATGTCCCTGGCCCTGCTGCTGCCGCTGGCGTCGGCGATGGCGGGCGCGGACGCGATCGCGGGCGAGACGTCCCACGGAACCCTGCGCGGCTGGCTGATCGCGCCGGTCGGGCGGGGGCGCCTGCTGGCGGTCAAGGCGTTCGGCGTCGCGACGGTGTCGGTGGTTTCGGTGCTGGCGATGTGCGTCACGGGTGTGGTCACGGGCCTGATCATCAACGGCACGGATTCGCTGTTCACGCTGTCGGGCACGACGTTGTCCCTCGGCGGCGCGCTGGCCCGGATCCTGCTGGTGGCGGGCTGGGTGGTGCTGCAGCTGTGGGCGGTCGGCGCGGTGGCGCTGGCCATCTCCAGCTGGACCGAGCACCCGATGCTGGTGGTGGCCTCCGTGCTGGCGGCGGACATCGTGTTCACCATCCTCGGGTTCCTGACGTCGCTGGACTGGCTGCACCCGTTCCTGCTGACGCAGAACTGGTCGATGGCGCCGGCGGAGGTGCTGCAGGACCCGATGGGCACGCAGATGCTGGGCGAGGGAGCACTGCGGGCGGCGTGCTACATCGTGATCGGGTTGTCGCTGGCGTACGCCCGCCTGTCGACCCGCGACGGCTGAGGTTCTTCCCGGACGGCTAGCCGACCAGCGCGACGCCGTCCGGGTCGAACTGCAGCTTCACCGCATCTCCGGCGCGCAGGTCCGCCGCCGCCGGGGCCACTGCGTCCACAGTGGACTCTTTGAGCCGGACCACCAGCCGCACGTGCTCGCGCCGGTGCACCGCCGCAACGACCTCGCCCGGCACACCTTCCGCGGCCACGCGCAGCGCGTGCGGCCGCAACCCCAGCCGCACCGGGCCGTCGCCGACGTCCGGGAGGTCCAGGTCGCCCAGGTGCGTGTGCACGTGCCCGGCCGCCGCGGTGCCGTCCACGAACGTCGTCACGCCCAGGAACCGGGCCACGTCGTCGTCCGCCGGGTTCCGCCACACGCGACGGACCGCGCCCTCCTGGCGGACCTCCCCCGCGTCCAGCACCGCGACCCGGTCGGCCAGCGTGAAGGCCTCCTCCTGGTCGTGCGTCACCAGGAGGGCAGTGATCTTGCTGCGGCGCAGCAGGTCCGCCAGGTCGATGGCCAGCTGCTCGCGCAATCCGGCGTCCAAACCGGACAGTGGCTCGTCCAGCAGCAGCAACCGCGGCTTCGGCGCCAACGCCCGGGCGAGCGCGACCCGCTGCGCCTGGCCGCCCGACAGCTCCGTCACCCGGCGCTTCTCGAAGCCGGAGAGCCCCACCAGCTCCAGCAACTCGGCCACGCGCGGCGCCCACTGCGCGCGCGGCACCCCGTGCATCCGCAGGCCGAACGCGATGTTCGCGGCGACGTCACGATGGGTGAACAGCTGGCCGTCCTGGAACACCAGGCCGAAGCCGCGACGGTGGACCGGGACCGCGCCGAGGTCCTCGCCGTCCCAGCTCACCGAGCCGCGGGCCGACGGCTCGAGCCCGGTGATCGCGCGCAACAGCGTCGACTTGCCCGACCCCGACGGGCCGAGCAGGGCCAGCACCTCGCCGTCGGCGATGTCCAGGCGGGCGTCGCGGACCGCCGCGAAGGTTCCGTAGTGGACGGTCAGGTCCCGTACCGACAACGCCATCAGAACTCTCCCACCCCGCCGCGCCCGAGCCGGTCGATCAGCGCGACCGCCAGCACCGTCACGAGCATCAGCAACGCGCACGCCGCATACGCCATCTGGTTGTTCAGCGCTCCCGGGCGCGCCATCAGCGTCGCCACCGCGACCGGCAGCGTCGGCGCCGTCGGCCGGGCGAGGAAGCTCGTCGCGCCGAATTCGCCCAGCGCCACGACGAAGCCGAAGCCCGCCGCCGCGACCAGCGGCCGCAGCGTCAGCGGCAGGTCGATCTCCCGCCACACCCGCAGCGGGCTCGCGCCGAGCGTCGACGCGGCCTGCCGCAGCCGGACGTCGACCGAACGCAGCACCGGCAGCACCATCCGCACGACCAGCGGGATGATCACCAGCGCCTGGGCCAGCGGCACCAGGTAGGGCGACGTCCGGAGGTCGCCGGGCAGCGCGTCGAGCGTCACCAGGTAGCCGAAGCCGACGGTCACCGCGGACACCCCGAGCGGCAGCATCAGGACGGCGTCCATCGTCTCGCCCAGCCCGCGCGCGGCTCTCGCGGGCGACCGGCGCAGCGCCACCAGCACCACCGACGCGAGCACGCCGACGACCATCGCGAGCAGCGTCGCGTCGATGGCCACCTTCAGCGAGTTCAGCGCGGCGTCCCAGCCGGACACCTGGAGCGCGCCCTTCTCGCCGGTGCTCGTCAAGGCGCGGTACCCGGCGAGGCTCCAGCCGTCCTCAGTGGACACCGACTCGGCGAGGAGCGCGACGATCGGCGTCACCAGCAGCGCGAGCACGACGCCCGCGGCGCCGACGACCCACCATTCGCCGCCCCTCGGCCGGCGCGCCCCGCCGGACCCGGTCCGCGCGCCCTCCTTGCGCCGCCGCGCCAGCCCGCCGACCACCAGCGCGGCGACCACGGCCGCGAACTGGACCAGCGAGAGCGCGGCCGCGCCGGAGAGGTCGAGGAGGTCGACGGTCCGCAGGTAGATCTCGGTTTCCAGGGTCCGGTAGCGGGCGCCGCCGAGGATCAGGACGACGCCGAAGCTGGTGGCGCAGAACAGGAACACGACGGCCGCGGCGGACGCGACCGCCGGGGCGAGCGCGGGCAGCGTCACCGACCGGAACGCCCGCCACGGCGACGCGCCGAGCGCCCGGGCGGCGTCGGCCGTCCGCGAATCCAGCCGCGCCCACAGCCCGGCGACGGTCCGCGCGACGACGGCGACGTTGAAGAAGGCGTTGGCCAGCACGATCGGCAGGACACCGCCGTCCGGCCAGAGCGCCCGGAACGCGAGGCCGACGACCACGGTCGGCAGCACGAACGGCACGAGCACGAGCGTCCGCGCCAGGCCGACGCCCGGCAGGCGCACCCGGGCCAGCAGGAACGCCACCGGGAGGCCGGCCAGCACCGCGACGACCGTCGACGCGGCCGCGCTGGCGACGGTGAACAGTGCCAGCTGCCAGGTCCGCGGGTCGCCGAGGACGACGTCGAGGCCGCCCGCGGCGAACCCGCGGCCGATGATCGCCAGCACCGGCCAGGCGAAGAACACGACGAGGAAGCCGATCGGGGCCAGGCCGAGAAGGGCCAGGCCGAAGCCGCGGGCGGTCCGGGGTGGGGCTAGCACTGGTGCTTTTCGGGGGTTCCGGGTGGCGGAGCCCCCGGCCCGAGGCGGAGCCTCGGATGTCACTGCACGAGCGTGCGCCATTCGCCGATCCACTTCTCGCGTCCGGCCTGCACCTGGTCCGCGGGCAGCGTCTGCGGCTTCTGCGGCAGCGGTGCGGCCTGCGCCCAGCCCTGCGGCAGGTCGACGCCCTGGCGGGCCGGGTAGACGTACATGTTGGCCGCGACCGTGGCCTGGAACTGCTGGGAGAGCAGGAAGTCCACGACCTTGCGGGCGTTATCGACCTGCTTGCCGTTCGCCAGCACGCCGGCGTACTCGACCTGCCGGTAGCAGGTGTCGAGCAGCGCCTTGGTGCGCGGCTTGCCGTCGTCGCCGATCTCCGCGGCGGGCGACGACGCGTACGAGACGACGATCGGCCGCGGGCCCTTGCCGGACGAGCCGGAGAACTGCTTGGTGTAGGCCTCTTCCCAGCCGCTGACCACCTTGACGCCGTTGGCCTTCAGCTTCGCCCAGTAGTCCTTCCACCCGGCGTCGCCGTACTTGGCGATGGTGCCGAGGAGGAACGCCAGGCCGGGGGACGCGGTCGCCGGGTCCTCGGCGACCAGCAGGTCCTTGTACTTCGGGTCGGCCAGGTCGTCGTAGCTCGACGGCGCCGGGATCCCCTTGGCGGTGAAGTAGTTCGTGTCGACGTTGACGCAGACGTCGCCGACGTCGACCGCGGAGAGCCGGTGCTCGGGGTCGACGGCGTAGCGCTGCGGCCCGCGGTCGGCCTCGGGGCTGGTGTAGGGCTCGAAGACGCCCTCGGTCAGCGCCCGGGACGCGAAGGTGGAGTCGACGCCGTACGCGACGTCGCCGATCGGGTTCGCCTTCGTCAGCACGAGCTTGTTGGTCAGCGAGCCGGCGTCGCCCTGCATGAGCACGGAGATCTTGATGCCCGACTGCTTCTGGAAGGCGTCGAGCACCTCCTGCGGCGCCAGGAAGGAGGCGTGCGTCACGAGGGTGACGGTGGGCGTCTGCTGCGTGCCACCGTCACCGTCCGACAGCGAGCACCCGGCGGCGACCACGCCGACGACGGCAACGGCCGTCGCAGCCCTGCGTTTCATCTACCCTCCTGCACTTCGCCGGACGCGGAGGGAAGCCCTCCCGTCGCCGGCATGATCCGGTCAGGTGCGAACGGTCGCGGGTGACCCGCCTCTCAGCCCGGCTCCCCGGACTCCCGTGGCAACCGTGCAGCGTAGTCCAGGACGCAGGACGATGGAGACATGACGGAAATCTTGAGCGACTCCGAGGCCGACGCACGATTGGGCGCGGGCTGGACGCGGTCCGGCGCGGTGATCTCCCGCGAGGTGGAGCTGGCGAGCTTCCCCCGGGCGATCGAGGTGGTGAACCGGGTGGCGGAGCTGGCCGAAGCCGCCGACCACCACCCGGACATCGACATCCGCTGGCGCACGCTGACGTTCCGGCTCTCCACGCATTCGGCGGGCGGCCTGACGGCGAAGGACTTTTCTCTCGCGGCCCAGATCGACGCCGTCCTGGTGTGACCCTGGTTACGCTCAGTGCACCTTTGCCTGCTTCCGACGTCTCTCGGTTACCGGAACCTTCAGGAGGGAGAACAGAGATGACGCAGGCAATCGTGGTCGGAACGGCAGCTTTCGCAACGATGGTGGCGGCGGCCGGCGGGGTGCTCTGGTTCACCGTCCGCAACCGCCGTCACCTGGACAGCTGAGAGTTCGATCACAGCGGCTAACGCGGAGCATGATCGAGGCGCTGTTCCTGCGGAAGCATCGGTTTTCGCCCGTAGGGAACGCCATGAACAGCACCGCTCTCACCGCCGCCCAGCGCGCTTGGATCAACGCCCTCGCCCCCGCGGTGGTGCTGATCGCGATCGCCCTGCTGGGCCTGCTCGGCTAGTCCGCTCCGAGCTCGATCTGCCCGGGCGGCGGGAACTCGGCCGGCGGCTCGTCTTCCGTGCCCCAGTACTCGAGGCACGACAACCGGCCGTCGGCGACGAACACGATGAGACCGCCACCGGGCACGCCGGCTTCGACCGCGACCGGGGTGTCGGCGACCTCCGCGAGCGGGAGCGTCCGGTCGACCTCCAGGTTGATGCTCGGGCACCCGCAGCCGCACCGCCCGGTCACCCGGGCGGTGGCGGCCTGCGCCCGCAGTTCCACCGCCCCCGGGAAGTCCGCCGCGAGCAGCGTGTCCAGCGTCGTGCGCTCGGTGGCGGTCAGCGGGCGGGCCGCCATCAGTAGCGGGCCATGTTCGGGATCGTCTTTTCGGCGACCCCGATGAGGTCTTCGACCTTCGCCACGTCGGCCGTCACGTCCTCGGCCGTCACCGCAGGCGCCTCGGAAGAGCGGTAGGCGACCTCGTTGCGCCGCACCCGCATCCGGTTGAAGGGACGCAGAAGCGGCCCCAGCGGCGGATCGAGCTGCGCGAGAACCGCTTCGTAGACGGCGATGTGGCCACCCCGGCTCGTCGCGCGCAGGCCTTGGTTCTGCAGGACCGCCGCCAACGCCCTCCGGGCGCCGTCGTACGCCAGGGTGTAGGCACCTTCGGGGTCCGAGTTCAGCAGCTGCCGCGCCGAAACGACGTGGGTGCGGGCCCGGGCGATCTCCGCCTCGGCGGCCTCCCGCGAAGCCGGGACGCGTTCGAGGGAGCCGCGCGCGAGGAGGGCGTCGATCGTGGCGCGGCCCTGGTTCCAGCGGGTCATCCTGCCTCCTGAGCGAGCGGCAGCGGGACCAGCGGACGCTCGCGCACGCTGGTGAGGAACGGATCGGTGCCGCTCTCCGCCGCCCACGCCGACGGCGAGAGCCGATGGACGTTGACCTCCCGGTCCAGCCGCCGGGACACGCCCTCGGCCAGGTCGAACAGCGCATCCGGGTCGGGTGAGCCGACGACCAGGACATCGACGTCACCGGGCGGCGGCCCCGGTTCACCGCTGTAGCGTGCGGCCCAGGACCCGTAGATGTAGGCCTCGCGCACGCCGGCCAAGCCGGACAGCGCCTCGGCCAGCAGCGGCAGCGGCCCGAAGGTGACCGAGATGACGTCGCTGAGCGGCCGGTAGAGCGGGGTGTCCGTACGGGCTTTGACGAGCCGACTCCGGCCCACCCGCCGGTCTTCCAGGATGCCGCCGCCGACGAGCCGTTCGACCTCACGCAGCACGGTGGTCGCCGAGACCCCGAACGCCCTGGCGAGCTCGGTGATGCTGTACTCGCGCTCCGGGTGCAGGAGGACCAGCGCGAGCAGCTCGCCCTGCATGCGCGAACGCAGTAGGGGCAGCAAGCTCGGCGAAGCTTTCATTGGACGCAGTATATCCTGCGTCCAACGAAAACAACAGTCAGTAGCTGACGCTCACACGTTGAAGCGGAACTCGACCACGTCGCCGTCGGCCATGACGTAGTCCTTGCCCTCCATGCGGACCTTGCCCGCCGCGCGGGCGGCCGCCATCGAGCCCGCCTCCATCAGGTCGTCGTAGGAGACGATTTCCGCCTTGATGAAGCCGCGCTCGAAGTCCGTGTGGATGACGCCCGCCGCCTGGGGGGCCGTGGCGCCTTGGGGGATCGTCCAGGCGCGGGATTCCTTCGGGCCCGCCGTCAGGTACGTCTGCAGGCCGAGCGTGTGGAAACCCGCGCGGGCCAGGGAGTACAGGCCCGGCTCCGGCTGGCCGACCGACTCCAGCAGCTCGCGCACCGACTCCTCGTCGTCGAGTTCCAGCAGCTCCGCCTCGACCTTCGCGTCGAGGAACACCGCGTCCGCCGGCGCGACCAGCTTGGTCAGCTCCTCGCGGCGGGCTTCGTCGGTGAGCACCGACTCGTCGGCGTTGAAGACGTACAGGAACGGCTTCGTCGTGAGCAGGCTCAGCTCGCGCAGCGCGTCGAAGTCGACTTCTTTCTGCGCCTGGAAGAGCGTGCGCCCGGCGTCGAGGATCTCCTTCGCCTTCTGGGCGTTGTCCAGCGCGGGCTTGTTCTCCTTCTTCGTCCGCGCTTCCTTCTCCAGCCTCGGCAGCGCCTTGTCGAGCGTCTGCAGGTCGGCGAGGATCAGCTCGGTGTTGATCGTCTCGATGTCGCTCGACGGGTCGATCCGGCCGTCGACGTGCACCACGTCGGGGTCGTCGAACACGCGGATGACCTGGCAGATCGCGTTGGCCTCACGGATGTTCGCCAGGAACTTGTTGCCCAGCCCGGCACCCTCGGACGCGCCCTTCACGATGCCCGCGATGTCCACAAAGGACACCACGGCCGGGACGATCTTCTCCGACTTGTGCAGCTCGGCCAGCTTGTCCAGCCGGGGGTCCGGCAGCGGCACGACACCGACGTTCGGCTCGATCGTCGCGAACGGGTAGTTCGCGGCGAGCACGTCGTTGCGGGTCAGCGCGTTGAACAGGGTGGACTTGCCGACGTTGGGCAGGCCGACGATACCGAGGGTGAGGCTCACGACCCCGCAGTCTACGTGGCTCCCCCGGCCGGGCCCCACGCACCCAACGCCGTGGCGGATTTCCGCCAGCGACCACGCTGACCTGCTGTCATGCTCGGATCCATGGTCACCGAGACGCTCTCACTCTGGCGCGACGCCGAGCGCTGCTACCGCGTGGTCACCGCCCGCGACTCGCGCTTCGACGGCCAGTTCATCATGGCGGTCCGCACCACCGGGATCTACTGCCGCCCGTCCTGCCCGGCGTCGACGCCGAAGGTGCAGAACGTCCGCTTCTTCCCGACGTCGGCGGCGGCGCAGGCCAACGGCTTCCGCGCCTGCCGCCGCTGCCTGCCGGACGCCGTGCCCGGCTCGCCGGACTGGAACGTGCGCGCCGACCTGGCCGCGCGGGCGATGCGGCTGATCTCCGACGGGACGGTCGAGCGCGAAGGCGTTCCCGGGCTCGCCCGGCGGCTCGGGTACTCGGAACGCCAGCTCGGCCGGGTGCTGACCGCCGAGCTGGGCGCGGGCCCGCTCGCGCTGGCCCGGGCACACCGCGCGCATTCGGCGCGGCTGCTGATCGAGATGTCGGAGCTGCCGCTGACGGACGTCGCCTTCGCGGCGGGTTTCTCCAGCGTGCGGCAGTTCAACGAGACGATCCGCGAAGTGTTCGCGACGACGCCTTCGCAGCTTCGCGCCTTCGCGGCGTCCCGGCGCGGACGACAGAGCAACGTCACCGGAACCCGGCTCAGCCTGCGGTTGCCGTTCCGGCCGCCCTTCGACGCTTCGGGGCTGCTTCGCTTCTTCGCAGACAACGCGGTGCCGGGCGTCGAGGAAGTGACTTCGGAGGCCTACGCCCGCACGCTGCGGCTCTCCTATGGCACCGGTGTCGTGCGGCTGACGCCTTTGGCTGACCACGTGCGCTGCGAGTTGATGCTCACCGACCTGCGCGACCTCGGCAGCGCGGTCAGCCGGGTGCGCCGGCTGCTCGATCTCGACGCCGACCCCGCGGCCGTCACCCGCGTGCTCGGCGCGGACCCGGCGCTGGCCCCGGTGGTCGGGGCCGCGGCGGGGATGCGCGTGCCGGGCACGGTGGACGGCGAAGAACTGCTGCTCCGCGCGGTGCTCGACGTCGTGCCGCCGCTCGGCGACGAGGTGCCGGGCGAATGGGGCGTGACGCGGCTGTTCCCGACGGCCGCCCAGGTCGCGGCCACCGGGCACCCCGTCGCCGCCGCTCTGGCCGAGGGACGACTGGACGTGCACGTCGGCCGCGACGCCGCCGACCTGCGGGCCGAACTGCTGAGCCATGTCGACCCGTCGACCGCGGACTACGTGCTGATGCGGGTCCTCGGCGCTCCGGACGTCCTGCTCGCCGACGACGCGGAAGTCCGCCGCGGCGCCGAGTCGCTCGGGATCTCGCCCGATTCGCTCGCCGAACGGGCGCGCGCGTGGACGCCGTGGTGCTCCTACGCCGGGATGTACCTCCGGCGCGCGGCGACCGTCCCGCTCGCCTGATCCGGCCGGCGCCCGGCCGGTGTCAGCTCTGTTCGCCCTGCCACAGCACGGCCTGGGCGACGATGACCTGCTCGCCGTCGTAGGTCGCGGCCGGCGAGCCGTACAGGCGGTAGCCCAGCTCCAGCGCCTCGCTGACCCGGTGGCAGAACTTGGCGTCGTCCGGGCCGGTGAGCATGCGGTAGCGGGGCAGGCCGTTCGGCGGCTGGTCGGTCATGGCTTCATCTTGGCTCAGTGCTCAGCCCGCGCGCACCTCCAAGGTGGAGCCCGTGCGGGACTTGCGGACGCGCAGCCGGGTCGGGATGCGCTGCCGCAGTTCCTCGACGTGCGACACGAGCCCGACCACCCGCCCGCCGGCCCGCAGTTCGTCGAGGATGTTCATCACGACGTCGAGGGTTTCGGCGTCCAGCGTGCCGAAGCCTTCGTCGACGAACAGCGTGTCCAGGAGCGCGCCGCCGGTCTCCCCGGCGACGACGTCGGCCAGCCCCAGCGCGAGGGCCAGCGATGCGAGGAACGACTCGCCGCCGGACAGGGTTTTCGCCGGTCGGATGGTGCCCGAGTAGTCGTCGAGCACGTCGATGCCCAGCCCGCCGCGGGTGCCGCGCGCGCCGGCCGCGTCCGAGTGCACGAACGAGTACCGGCCCTGGCTCATCGTGCGCAGCCGGTGCGTGGCCGCGACCGCGACTTCCTCGAGGCGTGCCGCCAGGACGTACGACCGCAACGACATCTTGCGGCTGTTCTGCCCGCGCCCGTTGACGACCTCCGCGAGCGCCCGCAGCTCGGCGTACTGCGCTTCGGCCGGAGCCAGCCCGGCCAACGCCTTGCGCAGCAGCCCGGCCAGCCGGGTCAGCTGCTCGTGCTGCGCGGTGGCCACCCGCAGCGCCGCGTACGCGGAATCGGCGCGGGCCCGGGCCAGCTGGGCGGCGTCGGCCGCGCGGCCGACGTCCGCCACGTCGTCCGGCGAGATCCCGAACAGGTCCGGCTCGGCCAGCAGCGCCCGCGCGCCCGCGGCGGCCGCCTCGGCCTCGGCGATGCCCTGCTCCAGCTTCTCGATCTGCTCGTCCGGCAGCATCGCGGCCCGCGCCTTCTTCAGCGACGTGAACCCCTTCGCCTGCACCGCCGCCTCGACCAGCGTTTTCTGCTGGGCAACGCGTTCCCGGGCGCCGGCCACCGCCGTCCGCGCCTCCGCGACGGCCTCCAGGGCCTCGGCCAGGCCGAGGAGGTGCTTCCGCCGCGCGCCGACGTCCGCGAACTCACCCCGCCCGGCGACCAACCGGCGTTCCCGCTCGGCCAGCCGCTCCTCCAAGGCCCGGACGTCGGTGGTGGCTTCGGTGGCCGCCTGTTCGGCTCGGCGCAGCCGTTCGCTCCGGGCTTCCAGGTCGCGTTCCAGCAGCACCACCTGCTGGCCCAGCTTCGCCTTGGCGGCGGCCTGCTCGGTCAGCGCGGCGACGGTGGCGCGGGCTTCCGCCAGCTCGGCGGTGATCGACTCGGCGGTGCGCCCGGCCAGCCGCTCGATCAGCCCGGCCAGCCGCGCCTTCGCCTCCTCTAGCGCGACGACGACCCGCTGCCGCATCACGTCCGCGGCCTGCTCGGCTTCCTCGGCCGCGCGTTCCTCGGCCGGGTCGACCAGCTCGACGTCCCGGCTCGCCTTCGCCGGGTGCTCGGCCGACCCGCACACCGGGCACGGCGCGCCGTCGGCCAACGCGGCGGCCAGCTCGGCCGCCATCCCGTCCAGCCGCCGCTCGCGCAGGTCGAGCCGGCGCTGCCGGGCCGCCTGGTGCGCGTCGACGACTTCGCGCAGTTTCGCTTCGCCTCGCTGGACTTTCGCCTCGGCCTCGGGCAGCTCGGCCGCGTCCCGGGCGAAGGCGCGCAGCTCGTCCACCTTCGCTTTGGCGCCGTCGAGCTTCGCCTCGGCTTCGGCCGCGGTCAGGGCGTCCGCGCGCAGTTTCGCCAGCTGGCCGGGGATCGCCGCCAGTTCACCGGTCAGGTCCTCGACCTGTTGCTGCGCCGTGACGGCGGCGAGCTTCCGGTCGTCCCGCCGCATGACGTCGAGCGCCTGCTGTTCGGCCTCGGCGACCAGCTCGGCGACCGCGCCCGCCTCTTCGTGGGCCGTGGCCGCCCGGGCCTTCAGATCACCGGTCGCCCGGGTGCCGAACTCCCGCAGCCGGGCGCCACGGGCCTTCTCTTCCTGCTCGGCTTCGGCCAGTTCGGCCGCCCGCCTGTCCAGCAGGTCCGCCTCGACAGCGACACCCGTCGCCCGCCGCGCGGCCGCGACTTCCTGCGCCCACTCGGCCCGCTGTGGCGCCTGCTCGGTGATTTCGAGCAGCCGCAGGTGCGCGTTGCGGACCCGCCGGATCTTCTCCGCGCCCGCGCGTTCTTCCTGCAGGTAGACGTCCGCGCGCTGGGCGGCCGAGCGGGCCCGCTCCTCCTCGGCCGTCACCTGCCCGACGCGGGCTTCCGACGCGGCGAGCACGGCGTCGACCCACTCGGCCACGTCCGTCTCGGGCGGGTCCTGCTGGGCCTCCTGCGCGTAGCGGGCCAGCAGCTCCCGGACGTCCCGCTGCCGCGCGTCCAGCTCGCGACCGCGCTCGGCACGCAGGTCGGCAAACCAGCGTTCGACGTCGGCGAAGCGTTCGGTGCCGAACAGCCGCTCCAGGAGTTTCTCGCGCTCGGCGGTGTCCGAACGCAGGAAGCGGGCGAACTCGCCCTGGGGCAGCAGCACCACCTGGAAGAACTGGGCCGCGGTCATCCCGAGCAGCCGCTCGACGGTGCGCGCGACCTCTTCGATCCGGATCAGGCCTTCGGGCGCCAGCCCGGCGGGCGCGGTGCCGATCCAGCTCAGCGACACCCGGGCCTGCTGGGTGGTCGTGCCTTCGCCGCGCCGCTTCGGCCGCTGGTACTCGGGGTTGCGCACGATCTTCAGCCGGTGCCCCTGCACGGTGAGCTCGAGCGCGACCTCGGTGATCTGGTCGGGCTCCGCGAGGTCGCAGCGGAGGCGCTTGGCCTCGTTTCGGGCGCCGGGGACCACGCCGAACAACGCGAACGCGATCGCGTCGAGCAGCGTCGTCTTGCCCGCGCCGGTTTCGCCGTGCAGGAGGAAGAGACCGTCGGCGCCGAGCACGTCGAAGTCGACCACTTCGCGTGCGCAGTACGGCCCGAAGGCTTCGACCTCCAGCCTGTGCAGCCTCATTTCGCGAGGGCCCCCCGGTCGGCCGCTTCCAGGGCCTGGAACAGGAGCTGCTCTTCGCTCTCGGTCGGCGGGGCGCCGCGGCAGTCGTCGAGGAAGCTGCGCGAGACCTCGATGTCGGACCGGCCGCGGACGGCGTCGGAGTAGCGCAGCGGGGCGCCGGCGTGCCCGCCCGCGGGCTCCCACTCCAGGTGCACCGCGTACGGGAACCGCTCGCGCAGCCGCCGCATCGCGTCGACCGGGCGCACGCGGTCGGTGACGGTGACCGACAGGAAGTGGTCTCGGTAGGCGTCGTGCTCCGGGGCTGTCAAGAGGTCCTCGATTTCGCCTTCGAGGGTGGCGAGCCTTCTCGGCACGGGCAGTTCGTGCCGCCGGACCTCGTGCAGGCCGTGCTCGTCCAGGTCGACCAGCCAGACGGATTTGCGTTGGCGCGTTTCGGAAAACGAGTACGCCAGCGGGCTGCCGGAGTACCGCAGGTGCTCGGCGAGCGTCTGCGGGCCGTGGAGGTGGCCCAGTGCCACGTAGTCGACGCCGTCGAAGACCGAGCCGGGCACCTGCTCGACGCCGCCGACCGCGATGGTCCGTTCGCTGTCGGTGGGTTCGCCGCCGGTGACGAAGGCGTGCGCGAGCACGACCGAGCGGACGCCGGGCCGGGTTCCGAGGTCCGCGCGGATCCGGCGCATGGCCTCGGTGAGCACGCCGGTGTGGCCGCGCGCGTCCGGTACGCCGAGTGCGTGACGCGCCGGTTCCGGTTCCAGGTAAGGGATGCCGTAGACGGCGACGGTTCCACGAGCGTCTTCGAGCAGGACCGGTTCGGCCAGCCCGGCGACGGTGGTGCGCAGGTGGAGGCCGCCGGCCGCGGCGAATTCGGCGAAGGCGCCGAGGCGGGGCGCCGAATCGTGGTTTCCGGGCGTGACAACCAGTTGTGCGCCGGCCGCGCGGATCCGGGCGACGGCCCTGGTGGCCACCCGCACGGCTTCGGCGGAGGGGACCGCGCGGTCGTAGATGTCGCCTGCCACCAGGACAGCGTCGATCGCCTCGCCGGCCACGAGGTCGGCGAGGTGCCCGAGCACCGCTTCCTGTTCCGCGAACAGGTCGGCGCCGTGGAACGTGCGGCCGACGTGCCAGTCGGAGGTGTGCAGGAATCTCACGAGGGGCAACGGTACGACCCCGCTCCGACGAAATCGCGCAGGCACGCCGCCTTCTCACTCGAACGTGTGTACTAACACGAGCGGGCAAGATCGGACACGCCCTTCGCGGAATCGATGTGTTCGCAGGTCAGCTACCCAGAGCGACGGATCGGGTGCGGTTTTTGTCGGTGGGGTCCGCCATGATGTCTGCGAGCTCGGAGTCGGGAGCTCGGAGCTCGGAGTTCGGATGGAGGAGGCGAAGTGGCGACAGTGCTGACGACGGCGGCGATCGTGCTGGCGGTCCTGCTGCTGTTCGCCGTCGCGCTGTTGTGGCGGCTGTACCAGGACGGGATGCGCCGGGCGGACGCGGCGGCCCGGCTGGTGGCGGCCGAGCGGGCCAAGGCGGACCAGCAGCAGCTGGCGCTGCGGCGGTACGAGGTGGCGTTCGCCTCGATCAGCGGCCGGGGTGAGCTGGGCGAGCAGGTCCTGGTCGAGACGGCCCGGGCGCTGGGCCTGCGCGAGGACCTGCACTTCACGCTCCAGACGGACTTGGGTGGCGGCGGCTCGGCCAAGCCGGACATGGTCCTGCGCGTGGGCGGCGACCGGACGGTCCCGGTGGACGCGAAGGCGAGCATGGCGACGTGGTCCGAGGCGGTGGAGACGGACGACCCGGACGAGCGGCTGGACGCGTTGCGCGCGCACGTCCGCCAGATCCGCTCCCGCGCGGCCGAGCTGGCGGGCAAGGGCTACCAGCGCTGGGCGGACGCGATCTACGGAACGATCATGTTCGTCCCCTCGGACGCGGCGGTGGTCGCGGCGCTGGACACGGACCCGGAGCTGCTGCGCTGGTTGATCGACCGCCGGGTGTTCCTGTGCGGCCCGACCGGCTTCGGTGTGCTGGCCTCGGCGGCCCTGTTCGCGGCGAGCGACAGAACGCTGGAGGCGGACGTGGAGCAGGTCCGAGCCGGAGCGGCGGCCGCCCACCGCGCAGCGGGTGGCGCGGTGGAGGCGTTGAACCTGTCGAGCACGCACTTGCAGCGGTTCCTGTCGGCGCGACGGCGGGAGCTGGAGGCGCTGGAGACGTTCCGGTCGACGGTGGCGCCGTTGACGGAGGCGTCGGGAAGCCCGGCGGCCGTGCCGACGGTGCGGAAGGGGGACGAGCTGGCGGCTAGTTGAGGGGCGGCGCGGGCGGGGTTGTCCGGCCGGGGTTTCCGGCGGCTGGTCTGGCTTGCGTGCCGGTCGGCGGGTCAGGCAAGCGCGGCCGGGGTTCGGCGAGGCCGATGCCTGCGGTGCGGGCCCAAGCGGCGGTGAGCCGGCCGGAGTTTCGGGCGGCCGGTCCGGGTTGCGAGCAGACCGGCGGGTCGGCGAGCGCGGCCGGGGGTTCGGCGAGGTCATGCCTACGGGTGCGGGCAAGCCGAGCGTGGGTCGGGCGAGAGCGGCCGAGCCTACGGGCGCGCGCAAGCCGAGCGCCGGTCCGACTTGCGAGCCAGCCGACGGGTCGGCGAGCGCGGCCGCGGATCCGGTGAGGCCAGGCCTGCGGGTGCGGGCAACCGAGCGCGGGTCCGGCCGGAGGCACGAAGGCGGGCCAATCGGCGGGGTCCGGCAAGCCCGAGCGCGGGCCCGGCCACGGCCGGTCGGCAGTTTCAGCGGCGTCGATCGGCCAAGGTCGGCGAGCAAGCCACGCCGGGCATGCCACAGCTACTTGCGGCGGCAGCCATCGAGCGGGGCGCAGCCCCAACCCGCCGCCGAGCCGAGTGCGGCCGCCCGGTCGGCGAGCAAGCCAGGCCAAGCGCACACGAGGCGGCAGCCCGGCGGGCCATCGAGCCGGGCGCAACCCCAACCCGCCGCCGAGCCGAGCGCGGTCGCGGCCGCCTGACCAGGCGTAATCGCGGACCCGCCCACCACCACCGGCCCCTCCACCAACCGGCCGGCCCGGCCACCCCTCCGCCCGTGAGTTGTCGTCGGCGACCCGCCCGGGGCACCCTTGCTTCAGCGGGCCGCCGGCTCGCTCGCCAGCGCTGTCGCACGCCGCCGGGGCTTCTCCACCTGAGGCTGTCGGCCCACGTCGGCGGCGGTGCTGGCAAGATCTTCACAACCACGAGATACGGTGTTGCCCTGTGACCGCGATTCGCGATCGCCAGAGCGATCCAGATGCCGACGACGTCCCCGTTGCGTGGGATGAGCGTCCTGTCGTCGGTTCGAGGCGCGGACTGCCCTGGTGGGCGGCTGTCCTGGTCGGCCTCGGCCTGGCGATCGTTGGCGCCCTCCTGGGCAAACCCAGTCAGGGCAGCATCCCGGTGGTCTTCACCGTCTGCTACATCGCCGGGGCCGTGATCGCGGTCTGCGCGGTGAAGCGCCGCGGCCTGTTCGGGCCCATGGTGATGCCGCCGCTGGTGCTGGCCGTGACCGTGCCCGGCGTGATCCTGCTGACGTCCGGCTCGCAGGGCGACGACATGCTGTCGAAGGCGCTAAACATCGGCACCCCGCTGATCAACGGCTTCCCCACCATGGCCATCACCACCGGTATCACGCTGCTGATCGGCTTCGTCCGCATCTTCCGCGAGCGCGACCCGGACGCCCCGAAAAAGGGCAAGAAGACCGACGAGCGGCCGCGGCCGGCCGGTTCGAACCGGACCGGGCAGACGCCGCTCCCGCAAGGCGCCCGCCGGGGCCGGGAAGGCGAACCGCCGCCGCGACGTCCGCGGCCCCCGGCGGACGGCGAACGCCGCACGCCCCGCCAAGGTGCCCCCGCCGAACGCGACCGCGGCACCCGCAAGCCGCCGCC
Organism: Amycolatopsis sp. NPDC003731; assembly: GCF_053586895.1. Classification (NCBI taxonomy): domain Bacteria; kingdom Bacillati; phylum Actinomycetota; class Actinomycetes; order Pseudonocardiales; family Pseudonocardiaceae; genus Amycolatopsis; species Amycolatopsis sp. NPDC003731. Next base: position 32,356 of record NZ_JBSFNC010000049.1, read on the forward strand.
CGCCGGCCGGCGCACGCCGCGTCCGGACGAAGGCGACCCTCGTCGGCGCGAGCCGCGCGGGGACGCTCCGCGGCGGCGTCCGCGCCCGCCCGAGGACGGCCGTGACGCCCCGCCGCCCCGGCGCCCCGCCGGTGGGCGGAGCACTCCGCCGCGCCGGAACCGGCCCTGGGACGAAGAAGAACGCTGACCGACGCGCGCCAAGTGGCATACGCGCGCGATCGGAGGGGGCAGCGACAGGCCCACCAAGGGGCATCACACGTGATCGGAAGGACGACACGCGCGCGCCGAGGGGGCATCGCGCGTGATCAGAGAGCCATCACGCGTGATTGGGAAGCCGACACGCGTGATTGGAGGGACGACACGCGTGATTGGGAGGACGACACGCGTGATTGGGAGGACGACACGCGCACCTCGCCGGACGACACGCGTACTCAGGTGGACGACACGCGTACCTGGTTGGACGACACGGTGGCGGGCCGCGGGGGCGACCCGCCACCGGGCGTGCCTCAGACCTTGCGGAGTTCCTTCGGCGGCGCGAAGGTGATCTTCTCGTTGGCCGTCGTGACCTCGTTTACGTCGGCGTAGCCGCGGTCGGCCAGCCAGGCCAGCAGGTCCATCACCAGCTCGTCCGGGACCGACGCGCCCGAGGTGACACCGACCGTCGTCACGCCCGAAAGCCACGCCTCGTCGACCTCGTGGGCGAAGTCGACCAGGTACGACGCCCGCGCCCCCGCCTTCAGGGCCACCTCGACCAGGCGCTTCGAGTTGGACGAGTTCGTCGACCCGACCACCAGCACCAGGTCGCACTCCGCGGCCATGGCCTTGACCGCGACCTGGCGGTTCGTCGTCGCGTAGCAGATGTCGTCGCTCGGCGGGTCCGCCAGACCCGGGAAGCGCTCGCGGAGCTGGTCGACGCGCTCCATCGTCTCGTCGACCGACAGCGTCGTCTGGGACAGCCAGATCACCTTCGACGGGTCGCGCACCTGGACCTTGTCGACGTCCTCGGCCTTGTCGACCAGCTGGACCTTGTCCGGCGCCTCGCCGGCGGTGCCCTCGACCTCTTCGTGCCCCTCGTGGCCGATCAGCAGGATGTCGTAGTCGTCCTTCGCGAACCGGTTGACCTCCTTGTGCACCTTCGTCACCAGGGGGCAGGTCGCGTCGATCGTGCGCAGGTTCCGGTCCGCGGCCTCCTGGTGCACCATCGGCGAGACGCCGTGGGCGGAGAACACCACCAGCGCACCCTCGGGCACCTCGGACGTCTCGTCGACGAAGATCGCGCCGCGCTCGCGCAGCGTCTCGACGACGTGCTTGTTGTGCACGATCTCCTTGCGGACGTACACCGGCGCGCCGTAGACCTCGAGGGCCTTCTCCACGGCGATCACCGCGCGGTCGACGCCGGCGCAGTAACCACGGGGTTTGGCGAGCAGGACCCGCTTGCCGGAAGCGGTTCCGGTGATCGTCGGGGTACCCGCGGGCTCGATTCCGGGACTCGCTGCACTCATGCCCCCAGGGTACGGGCAGCCACGAGACGACCTCGAAGTCCCTTTCGGGTGAGCTTCGTCCCCCTACCGAGCTGTGCCGGGCGTCACGCGCTGCGCCCGTCCGGTTGGGCAGGAGCGGCGGTCATGCGGCAGGCTGGACCCCATGAAGCCATTCCCGCTCCCCCTCCGGGTCGCCGCGGGCCTCGCCGTCTCCACCGCCGAGCGGGTTCGCGAACTTCCCCGGCAGCTGGCCGGGCTCCCGGTGACCGTGGTCAGCCAGGTGCTGCAGGCCTCCATGCGGGTGCAGCAGCACGTCACCGAGCTGGCGATCAAGGGCGACAGCGCCCTGTCGAGCCTGCGCCCGATCGAGGACACCCCCAGCTGGGCGACGTTCGACGAGGACGCCGAACCGGACGTCCCGCCGGCCCGGCCGAAGTTCGCCGACGTGCCCGAGCCGCGCACGGAGATCAACGGCCGCGTGCCGTCGGCCTCCGAGCTCGAGGCCGAGCTCGGCGATCCGTGGGCCGACGAGGAACGCGCCCTCGCCGAGGACCACGCCGACGGCGAGAACGACAGCGAGGACGAGCCGCCGAAGACGCCCAAGCCCGGCACGCCCAAGATCGACAAGAAGACCAAGAGCGAGACGCCGAGGACCAGCGCCGCGGGGTACGAGGGTCCGGCCGGGCTGACCGGCTACGACCAGCTCACCCTCCCGCAGCTGCGGGCCCGGCTGCGCCAGCTGTCGATCGAGCAGCTCGAGACGATCCTCGAGTACGAACGCGCCCACGCCGACCGCGCGTCGTTCACCGGCATGCTGTCCCGCCGGATCGCCAACGCCCGCAAGACGGAACAGGCCGGGGAAGACGGCGCGGACGGCCAGTGAGCACCGAGTCCGCACAGGCTCCCGCGAGCACCGCGGAAGCGCCGTGGCCGGTCCGGACCGTCGCGCGCAAGATCGGCGACTGGATCCACCGGCTCGGCGCGGTCTGGGTCGAAGGCCAGGTCACGCAGGTCAGCTCGCGCCCGAACACGCAGACGGCGTTCCTGACCTTGCGCGACCCCTCGGCGGACGTCTCGATGTCCGTCACCTGCCCGAACTGGCTGATCCGCGAGATGGAGCCGCCGCTGCGGGAGGGCGCGAGCGTCGTCGTGCACGCGAAGCCGTCGTACTTCTTCGGCCGCGGCACGATCAGCCTGCGCGCCGACCAGATCCGCGCCGTCGGCATCGGTGAGCTGCTGGCCCGGATCGAACGGCTGCGCAAGCTGCTGGCCGCCGAAGGCCTGTTCTCGCCGCAGCGCAAGCGGCCGATCCCGTTCCTGCCGAAGGGCGTCGGGCTGATCACCGGCCGCGCGTCGGCGGCGGAGCGGGACGTGCTGGCCAACGCCCAGCGCCGGTGGCCGCACGTGCGGATCAAGGTGCTCAACACGGCCGTCCAGGGCTCGCAGGCCGTCCCGCAGGTCATGCGGGCGCTGCGGATCTTCGACGCCGACCCCGAGATCGACGTGATCGTCATCGCCCGCGGCGGCGGCAGCGTCGAGGACCTGCTGCCGTTCTCGGACGAAGCGCTCTGCCGCGCGGTGTCGGCCGCCGGCACGCCCGTGGTCAGCGCGATCGGGCACGAGCCCGACACCCCGCTGCTCGACCACGTCGCCGACCTGCGCTGCTCGACGCCGACCGACGCCGGCAAGCGGATCGTGCCGGACGTCCGCGAGGAGACCGAGCGCGTCCGGCAGATGCGCGACCGCGGGCGCCGCGCCCTGCACGGCTGGGTCGACACCCAGGCGCGGCTGCTCAACCAGATCCGCAGCCGCCCGGCGCTGGCCGACCCACTGGGCCCGATCCAGCGGCGGCAGGACGACGTCGACGTCCACCGCGAACGCGCTCGCCGCGCCATGCTGGGCCTGCTGGCCAAGGACCAGGCCGAAATCGCGAACGCGCGGGCCCGGCTCACCGCGCTCGGCCCGGCGGCGACGCTGGCCCGCGGGTACGCGGTCGTGCAGTTCGTCGACGCCGAAGGCAACCTCCAGGTACTCCGCTCCGTCTCCGAAGTCGAGGCCGGTGCCCAGCTGCGCGTGCGCGTGGGCGACGGCGCGATCAAGGCGGTGGCGGAAGGAGAGCAGGAGTGAAGGTGACGTTCCTCCCGCTCACCGTGGACGCCGCCCGTCGGCTGGGCGCGCGTCCGCTGCTGGACCAGGCGGTCCGCACGGACCGGGCCGCCGCCGAGTGCTGGACGGCGCTGCTCGCGGGCTGCGGCACGGCGGCCCGCCGCGACCTCGGCCCGCAGTTGCGCAGGCTGTCCGAGGTGACGTCGATGCAGGTCGGCTCGCGCTGGTGGTTCGCCGAGGGTGCGGGGCACCGCAAGCGGGTGGCCGGGGCGCAGGAGAACCTCGAAGAGGCGATCGCGGACGGTGACGGGCAGGAGTTCGCTCTCGCCTTCGTGGGTTACGACCACGCGATGGCCAGCGCGGTAGTGTGCGCGAACAGCGCCAACCCGTCAGCCCGGAAGGTCGGAGAACACCGAGCGTGAGTGAAACAGCCAGCGAGGAACTCGGCTACGAGCAGGCGCGCGACAGGCTCGTCGAGGTCGTCCGCGAGCTCGAAGCGGGCGGACTGTCGCTCGAGCAGTCGCTCGCGTTGTGGGAGAAGGGCGAGAAGCTCGCGAAGGTCTGTGAGCGGCATCTCGAAGGCGCGCGCGAACGCATCGAAGCTGCTCTCGCGTCCGTGGAGGACGACTCCGAGCAGTGAGGTAGGCCATGCCGACGGTATCTGGAAACACGGCGGGTATCTGACAGACTGAACGCCCGCCAGTTCCACGATCCGGGAGGCACAGATGCCCGCCGCAGACAGTCGTCGTGAAGCGCCCGACCGCAACCTCGCGATGGAGCTGGTCCGGGTCACCGAAGCGGCCGCGATGGCCGCCGGCCGGTGGGTCGGCCGCGGGGACAAGATCGGCGGGGACGGCGCGGCCGTCGACGCGATGCGCCAGCTCGTCTCGACCGTGTCGATGCGCGGGGTCGTCGTGATCGGCGAGGGCGAGAAGGACGAAGCGCCCATGCTGTTCAACGGCGAAGAGGTCGGCAACGGCGACGGCCCGGACTGCGACGTCGCGGTCGACCCGGTCGACGGCACCACGCTGATGGCCAAGGGCATGCCCAACGCCCTCGCCGTGCTCGCGGTGGCCGAGCGCGGCGCGATGTTCGACCCGTCCGCGGTGTTCTACATGGAGAAGCTGGCCGTCGGGCCGGACGCGGCCGGCAAGGTCGAGCTCGGCGCGCCGATCGTGGAGAACATCCGCCGGGTCGCCAAGGCCAAGCACAGCAGCGTCAGCGACGTCACCGTCTGCATCCTCGACCGCCCGCGCCACGAGCAGATCATCAAGGAGGTCCGCGACGCCGGCGCGCGGATCCGGTTCATCTCCGACGGCGACGTCGCGGGCGCGATCGCCGCGGCCCGCCCGACCACCGGCGTCGACATGCTGATCGGCATCGGCGGCACTCCCGAGGGCATCATCGCGGCCTGCGCGATGAAGTGCCTCGGCGGCGAGCTGCAGGGCCGGCTGTGGCCGAAGGACGACGCCGAGCGCGAGAAGGCCCTCGCCGCCGGGCACGACCTGGACCGGATCCTGCTGAACGACGACCTCGTGCGCGGCGACAACGTCTTCTTCTGCGCCACCGGCGTCACCGACGGCGACCTGCTGCGCGGCGTCCACTACCGCGAGGGCGGGGCGACCACGCAGTCCATCGTGATGCGGTCCAAGTCCGGGACCGTCAGAATGATCGACGGCTACCACCGGCTGAACAAGCTGCGGGCGTACTCCTCGGTCAACTTCGACGGCCACCTGGACGCGCCCGACGACGACGTCGTGCCCCCGCTGCCCTAAGGAGATCCGTGACCAGGCGACTGCTGGTTCTGCTGGCCCTGCTGCCGGTCCTGGTCCCGGGCACCGCCGCGGCCGCCCCCGCGATCGTCGGGGGCGTCGCGGCGGACCAGCCGTACCCGTTCACGGTGTCGCTGCACACCGCGTCGGGCAAGTTCTACTGCGCGGGCGCGCTGATCGCGCCCACCTGGGTGGTCACGGCCGCGCACTGCGCGTACGGCAAGGCGCCTGCCGACATCTCGCTGCGGACCGGGTCCAACGACTCGAACCAGGGCGGCGAAGTCACTCCGCCCGCCGAAATCATCGTCAACCCGGCGTTCAACACCCAGAGCCCGGCGGGCGACATCGCGCTGCTGCGGCTGCCCAAGCCGGTTTCGGCGGCGCCGATCGGCCTGGCGGCGGCCGCGTCGCCGGGCACCGCCACCCGGATCCTCGGCTGGGGCCAGACGTGCCCCAAGGTCAACTGCGGTGCAGTTCCCACGACGCTGCAGCAACTCGACACGCGGATCGTCGAAGGCACCAAGTGCACGTCGGTGTTCGACGGCACGGCCGAGCTGTGCACCGACAACCCCGGCGGCAAGTCCGGGGCGTGCTTCGGCGACTCCGGCGGCCCGGAGATCGTGCGCGACGGCGACCACTGGCAGCTCGTCGGCGTCACCAGCCGGCCGGGCAACAACGAACCGGAATGCGCGACGGCGCCGTCGATCTACACCTCCGTCGTCGCCTACGCACCCTGGATCGCGGACAAGACGAAGGCCTGAATCACTCGGCGTTGCTCGAGTGGCCCGGGAACAGGTGCGCGTCCGGGTCGAGCGCGACGGCGATGTTGTTGACGGCCGTCGCGGCCTCGCCGAAGCCGGTCGCGATCAGCTTCACCTTCCCCGGGTACGCGGCGACATCGCCCGCCGCGTAGACGCGTTCGCGCGCGGTCGCCATCGTCGAGTCCACGGCGATGGCGCGGTGGTGGATCTCCAGGCCCCAGCTCTCGATCGGACCCAGGTCGGCGGTGAACCCGAGCGCCGCGACGACGGCGTTGGCCGGGAGCCGCTCTTCGCCGCTGCCCTTGATCGAGACGTCGACGGCTTCGAGCGAGCCGTCCGGCGCTTCGACGAACCGGGTGACCTCGGCGTCGGTGATGATCCGGGTGCCGAGCTCGCGCGCCTGCCGGACGATCGACTCGGCGGCGCGGAACTTCGCGCGCCGGTGCACCAGCGTCACGCTCGCCGCGACCGGGTGCAGCGCGAGGATCCAGTCGAACGCCGAGTCTCCGCCGCCGACGACCACGACGTGCTGCCCCGCGTGCGCCTGCAGGGAGGGGACGAAGTGGACCATGCCGCGGCCCAGCCAGCCGTCGCCGGCCGGCAGCGGGCGCGGGGTGAACTCGCCGATGCCCGCGGTGATCAGCACCGCGCGGGCACGCAGCGTCTCGCCGCCGTCGAGGGTCAGCTCGACGCCGTCGGCGGCCGGCTCCAGCTTTTCGGCCTTGCGCCCCAGCAGGTACTTCGGCTTGAACGGCGCGGCCTGCTGCACCAGGCCCTCGATCAGATCGCGGCCGCGGACCTCGGCGAACCCGCCGACGTCGTAGATCATCTTCTCCGGGTACATCGCGGTCACCTGGCCACCGGGCTCGGGCAGCGAGTCGACCACCGCCATCGAGAGGCCGCGGAACCCGGCGTAGTAGGCGGCGAACAGGCCCGTCGGGCCCGCGCCGATGATCACGATGTCGTAGGAGTCCCCAGGGACTTCAGTCATGCTCGCTCCAGCCAGTGGTGGATGGCGGTGATCGAGAACACAGCCGATCCTAGCCGGATTGCGCGGGGATGTTCCGGTGTCCGTGGAGGCCGAGCAGCCAGGTGTGCCGGATGGCTTCGCGGGCGCGGTCGTAGACGTCGTCGGTGGCGAGCCAGATGGCCTGGGTGAGCAGCTCGATCGTCGCGGCGACGACGGTCCGCGCCGTGAACGGCGGCGGCAGCGGCCAGCCCGGCTCGGTCGTCCGCAGCCACACCGCCGTCCGGTCGAACACCGCTTCGCTCGCGCGCAGCATCTCCTCGCGCGCCTCGAGGCCCGCGTCGCCGAGGGCGTAGATCTCCAGCAGGACCGCGCGGGCCACCACCGGACGGCGGCGCACGTAGCCGACGACGACGTCGCCGCACGCGGTGACGGCGTCGAGCGGGCTCGGTGCCTCGACGGCCGCCGCGACGCCCTGGTCGAGGAATTCTGCGGTCACCGCCCGGTAGGCGGCGAGGAACGCGGCCTGCTTGCCGGTGAACTGCTCGTAGAACGACGTGCGGGAGACACCCGCCGACGCCGTGATGTGGCCGACCGTGGTGGCCGCGTAGCCGCGTTCGCCGACGTTGACCAGGACCGCCTCGACCAGCCGGGCGCGCTGGACCTGCGCCACCTCTTCCCGGCTGAGGCTGTGCGGCCCTTTGGGGAGACGGGTCTGCATCGCGGCACCGTACCCGGCGGGCGGCCCCGCCGGGTACGGCCGCGGTCAGGCGGGCTGTTCCGGGTCGAGCGCGTTGCCCGCGGGGATGTGCCCGCAGCTCGACGGCACCGCCTTCCCGGCGAACCGGTCGGCCAGCCAGGCGATCGCGGCGGGCGCCCACGCCGCGGCTCCGCCGACGTGGCTGAGCGCGTCGTACTGCGTGTACTTGATCGACCGGTTGCCGGTGGCGCAGTACTGGCGGGCCAGCGCCCGGACGTCGCCGGCCACCATCACGCCGTCGCCGGTGCCGATGCCCGGCAGGTTGCTCGTGGTCCCTTCCAGGAACCCGGCGTTGCCCTGCGCGATGAACCCGGGCACCGACGGGGTCGGCGCGGACCCGAGGTTGACCTTGTTCACCGCGGCGACGAACGGCGGCACGGAGTTCGGGTTCGCGTACGCGGGCTTCGCGATCTTCTGCCACGTCAGGCCCGGGTACCGGCCCAGGGCGGTGATGATCGACGCGTGCTCCAGCTCGTCGAGCACCTTCAGCCCGTACTCGCTCGCGTACGGCCGCAGGTCGATGTCGTAGCTGCGCGCGACGCCGATCAGCGCCATCGGGATGACGCCGGACCAGACCGGGCTGCCGCCGACGTACTTCAGGTTGTGCGCGGGGTCGACGAGCACGCCGCCTTCGGTGAAACCGACGAGATTTTCGTTGACGTCGGGGGCATAGCTCGGTGCCAGCGCGGCCGCCCAGCCGGTCGCGATCGCCCCGCCCGAGTAGCCGAGGAGACCGAACTTCGTGCTCTTGGTCATCCCCGTCGCGGCCGAGCTCGTCACGGCCCGGATCGAGTCGAGGGTGTTCGTGCCGTACTCCGGCCCGGCGGCGAAGTCCGCGGTCTGCCCTTCGGTGTCGGGCACGACGACGTTGTAGCCCAGCAGGAGCGACGGCAGGAGCAGCAGCGACTCGCCGTTGGGCAGGAGACCGCCGAGGGTGACGTCACCGGCGATCGCCCGCGAGGGCGCGTCCGCGGGGTCGAGCGAGTCGTAGGCCGACTGGTACGACACGGCTTTCGTGGTGTCGCCGGTGATGCTGCGGACGACCGAGGTGACGTTCGCGGCCGGGCGGCCCTGCGCGTCGGTGGTCCGGTAGAGCAGCTGGACGGCCCGCACCGGCGTCGCGAGCCCGACGACGTGGTAGGCCAGCGTCCGGGTTTTGAGGACGGTCCCGGGCGCATAGGACGACAGCGGCGCGCTGCCGTCGTAGGAGTAGAAGGAATCGGACGTCGCGGCGGCGGCCGGAGTGGCCGGGGCGGCGGCGAAGGTCAGCGCGAGCGCGGCGGCGAACGCGACGGTGCGAACGGTCATGACTCCCCTTTGAATCATGAAGCTGATCACGCGGATCGCCGTAACCTACCAGCGAGTAGGTGTCATGTACAGCCGCGTACACGATCTAGGCGCCCCGCACCACCGGGACGTGCCGCACCGGGAAGTTCACCGAATTCGCGATGAAGCACTGCTCGTGGGCGTCGTGGTGCAGCGCGGTCGCCTTCGCGGCCATGCTCGCGTCGGCCACCGTCACCTCCGGACGCAGGACCACTTCGGCGAAGCGGCCGCCGTGGGCACCGTCCTCGCGCATGACGCCGCTCGCGCGGTCGACGTAGCCGGTGACCACCACGCCCGCGCGGGCGCACACCGACAGGTACGTCAGCAGGTGGCACTGCGACAGCGTCGCGACGAGCAGGTCTTCGGGGTTCCAGCGGTCGGCCGCGCCCAGGAAACCCGGGTCGGCGGAGGCCGCCAGCGTGGGTTTGCCCGTCGCCTCGACGTCGTGGTCGCGGGCGTACCCGCGGTAGTGCGTGGTGCCGGGGTCGCCGGTCCAGCGCACCGTGACCGCGTAGTGGTGTTCCCTGCTCATGCTCCGGCTCCTCCCAGTGCGGACATCGTCGACAGGACGTGGGCGCGGGCCAGGGCGGCGGCGTCTTCGGGCCGCCCCTCGGTGATGGCGGCGACCAGGTACCGGTGCTCCGCGTCGACCTGCGCGGTCCGGGCGGGCGCGGCCAGCGAGGCCCGGGTGGAGACGGTGATCCGGTCCCAGAGCCGGTCGAGCGCCTCGGCCGCCGGCGGGTTGCCGGCGAGCACCGCGATGTGGCCGTGGAACGCCCGGTTGTGCCGGACGCCTTCGGCGAGATCGCCGCTCCGGGTCGCGCGGTCCGCTTCGTCGGCGAGGTCCCCGAGGCGGGCCAGGTCGGCCGGCGCGAGCTCGCCCGCTCGGCAGCGTTCCGCCGCGAGTTCCGCGGTCAACGCCTCCAGCGCGGCCCGCACGAGGTAGGCGTCCCGCAGGGCCTTCTCCCCCAGTTCGACCACGGTCACCCCGCGGCGGGCGGGCTGCACCAGGCCGTCGCTTTCCAAGCGCCGCAACGCTTCCCGCACCGGCGTGCGGCTGACGCCGAGCCGGTCGCACAGCTCCTGCTCGGTCACCGGCCGCCCCGCCGGGTAGGTCCCCAGCACGATCAGGCCGCGGACCTCGTCGTAGACCGAGTTCACCGACCACCTCCCGTTCCGCATCCAATGTATACAATGGATACGGTTACCGGCAACAGGGTGGTCGACGCCACCACGCGCCGACCGGCGATCAGGGCCAGAATCGGTGTCATGGCTGATCAGGAATACCGGATCGAACACGACACCATGGGCGAGGTCCGCGTGCCTGCCGACGCGCTCTACCGCGCGCAGACCCAGCGGGCCGTGGAGAACTTCCCCATCTCCGGCCGGGGCCTGGAACGCGCCCAGATCCGCGCGCTCGGCCTGCTCAAGGCGGCCGCCGCGCGGGTGAACCTCAAGCTGGGCGTGCTCGACGCCGACGTCGCCGAGGCCATCGCGGCCGCCGCCGACGAGGTCGCCGCCGGGGCGCACGACGCGCACTTCCCGATCGACGTCTTCCAGACCGGGTCCGGGACGTCGTCGAACATGAACGCCAACGAGGTCATCGCCACCCTCGCTTCGCGGGCCCTCGGGCGGGACGTGCACCCGAACGACCACGTCAACGCCTCGCAGTCGTCGAACGACACTTTCCCGACGACGATCCACGTCGCCGCGACCGAAGCCGTGCTCAAGGACGTCATCCCGGCGCTGGAGTACCTGGCCGGCGCGATCGAGGTCCGCGCCGCGGAGTGGGCCGACGTGGTGAAGTCCGGCCGCACGCACCTGATGGACGCCGTCCCGATCACGCTCGGCCAGGAGGCCGGCGCGTGGGCGTCGCAGATCCGCTTCGGCGTCGAACGGCTGAAGTCCGGCCTGCCGCGGCTGGGCGAGCTGCCGATCGGCGGCACGGCCGTCGGTTCGGGCCTGAACGCGCCGGACGGCTTCGGCCCGTCGGTCGCCGCGGAACTCGCCACGGTCACCGGGCTGCCGCTGACCGAGGCCCGCGACCACTTCGAGGCGCAGGCGACGCAGGACAGCGTCGTCGAGACGTCCGGGCACCTGCGCACGATCGCCGTGTCGCTCAACAAGATCGCCAACGACCTGCGCTGGCTGGGTTCCGGCCCGCGCACCGGCCTGGCCGAGCTGGCGCTGCCGGACCTGCAGCCGGGTTCGTCGATCATGCCGGGCAAGGTGAACCCGGTGATCCCGGAGGCGACGCTGCAGGTGGTCGCCCAGGTGATCGGCAACGACGCCGCCGTCGCGTTCGCCGGCGCGGCGGGCAACTTCCAGCTCAACGTGAACCTGCCGGTGATCGCCCGGAACGTCCTCGAATCCGCGCGGCTGCTCGCGGCGGTGTCCCGGCTGCTGGCGGACAAGGTGTTCGCGGGCATCACGGTGAACACCGAACGCACGCGGACCTACGCCGAGGGTTCGCCGTCGATCGTGACGCCGTTGAACAAGTACATCGGCTACGAAGAGGCGGCCGCGGTCGCGAAGCAAGCGCTGAAGGAGCTCAAGACGATCCGCGAGGTCGTCATCGAGCGCGGGTACGTCCGCGACGGGAAACTCACCGAGGAGCAGCTGGACGAGGCGCTCGACGTCCTGCGCATGGCCCGCGGCGGGAAGTGATGGGTGACGCCGCCGGGCTGGGCGCCTTCCTGAAGGCCCGTCGCGCCGCCCTCGACCCCGCCGACCTCGGCCTGCCGCCCGGGGTCACCCACCGGCGGGTCAAGGGCCTGCGCCGCGAGGAACTGGCGCAGCTGGCCGGCATCAGCGTCGACTACTACACGCGGCTGGAGCAGGGCCGCGCGAAGAACGTCTCGGACGCGGTCCTCGACGCCCTCGCGCGGGCCCTGCGGCTCGACCCGGGCGAGGAGTCCTACCTGCACAACCTCGCCGCCCCGACGCGCCGGGAAAAGCCCGCACCGCAGCGGGTCCGGCCGGAGCTGCAGCACCTGCTGGACGCCATCCAGGCACCGGCGTTCGTCTTCGGCCGGTACCTGGACGTGCTGGCCTGGAACGCGCTCGGCGGCGCGGTCGCGTTCGACTTCGCCCACCTCGAAGAGCGCAGCATGCCGAAGCTCGTCTTCACCGACGAACGCGCGAAGGAGCTGCACCCGGAGTACGACGCGGTGTGCCGCGAGCTCGTCGCGAACCTGCGCGCGGAGAGCGGCCGGCACCCCGGCGACCCGCGGTTCGCGCAGCTGGTCGACGAGCTTTCGCTGGCCAGCGCCCAGTTCCGCCGGCTGTGGGCCGAGCACGCCGTCCAGGAGAAGGCGCAGGGCTGGAAGCTGTTCGCGAACCCCGTGGCCGGCGAGCTGCGGCTGCACTACCAGACATTGCGCCTGCCGGACGACCCCGACCAGGGCCTGGTCGTCTACCACGCCGAACCGGGGTCGGCTTCCGAACGCGCGCTCGGCCTGCTGGCCAGCTGGATCGCCGCCGGTGAACGACCGGTGAACACTCACCCGTAGCCGTCCCGCGCCGCCGTTTTTGCTGCCTACGCTGCTTCTCCTGGGGGAGTTCGGGGCAGAGGAGCGGCACGGTGGGCGTCGGCGCGACGATGCATCCGGCGGCGGATGGGCTGTCCCGTGCGCGCGCTGCTGCCGAAGCGGTTCGCCGGGGCTCGCCGCGGCCGAAGCACCACTTGGAGCACCCGAGTGGCCACGCTTACGGGCGCCTTGCTGGCGACGCTGCTCGTCTCGTGGTCGCGGCCGGCCGAGTCCGCCCAGTGCGCGCATCGCCGCCGACTACCACGGCCAGTGCGACGGCGCCGCGATCACCACGCGCGCGACCGGACAAGGACGGGCTGGCGGTGCTCTCCGACGGCCGGTCCGCCGAAGCCGGGGCCGTCGGTGCCGATCGGGATCGTCGGGCGCGGGCAGGTGCAAGACGTTCGAGCAGAAGGTGCTCGGCGGCGCGGAGGAACCCCCGGCGTGACCAAGGACGGCCTGCTCGACCCCCTCTGCACCAGGCCGGACATCTGACCATCCGGAAATTGTCGGTGGTTCGGGTCATGATGTTCGGGTGTTGCTGAGCGAGTTGGTCCGGGCGTCCGCCGAGCTGGCGGCGACGAGGTCCAGGAAGGCGAAGATCGCCCTCCTGGCCGCGGTGCTGCGCGCCGCCGAGATCGCCGAGCTGCCCGTGGTGATCGCCTACCTGACCGGGCAGACGGCGCAGGACAGGCTGGGTGCGGGCTGGCGCACCCTGGCCGGGCTGGGCGCCGGGGCGCTGCCGGAGCCCGTCGTCACGGTCACCGAGGTCGACGCGGCGCTCACCGCCGCGGCCGGCGTCGCGGCGGGCACGGGCTCCGCGACGCGGCGGCAAGAGGTGCTGCGGGCGTTGTTCGAGCGACTCACGAAGGACGAGCAGCAGTTCATGTTCCGGCTGGTCACCGGCGAGCTGCGGCAGGGCGCGCTGGAGGGCGTGATGGTCGACGCCGTCGCGGCCGCGGCCGAGGTGCCGGCCGAGGACGTGCGGCGGGCGTTCATGCTGTCCGGGAAACTGGGCGTCACCGGGGTCGCGGCGATGACCGGCGGGCAGGCCGCGCTGGCGGACTTCCGGCTGACCCTGGGCACGCCGATCAAGCCGATGCTCGCGTCGCCGGCCGAGTCGCTGGACGAAGCCGTCGCCGAGCACGCCGAGGCGATCGTCGAGTACAAGATGGACGGTGCGCGGATCCAGGTGCACCGCCAGGGCGACGAGGTGCACGTCTGGACGCGGACGCTGCGGGAGATCACCGGGAGCGTGCAGGAACTGGTCGAGCTCGTGCGGGCGCTGCCGTGCGAGTCGGTGGTGCTCGACGGCGAAACCCTGGCCCTGACCGACGCCGGGCGGCCGCGGCCGTTCCAGGACACCATGAGCCGGTTCGGCAGCACCCGCGAGGAACAGGTCAAGGCGCTGCTGCTGCGGCCGTACTTCTTCGACTGCCTGCACCTCGACGGCGTCGACCTGCTGGACGCGCCGCTGTCGGAGCGCAACGCGGCCCTGCGCAAGGTCGCCGGGGCGCACGTGATCCCCGGTGAAGTGGGGGTGGCGGGGGCGGCCGCCGTGCTGGAGGCGGCGATGGAAGCCGGCCACGAAGGGGTGATGGTCAAGGACCTGGCGTCGCCGTACGCGGCCGGGCGGCGCGGGCGGGCGTGGCTGAAGGTCAAGCCGGTGCACACGATCGACCTCGTGGTGCTGGCGGCGGAGTGGGGGCACGGCCGGCGCACCGGCACGCTGTCGAACCTCCACCTGGGCGCCCGCGATCCGGACGGCGGCCCGCCGATCATGGTGGGCAAGACGTTCAAGGGAATGACCGACGAGCTGCTGGCGTGGCAGACGAGGACGTTCCAGGAGATCGAAACCCACCGCGACGACTGGACGGTGTACGTCCGGCCGGAGGTCGTGGTCGAGATCGAGCTGGACAGCGCGCAGGTCTCGACGCGCTACCCCGGCGGCCTGGCGCTGCGGTTCGCCCGGGTGGTCCGCTACCGGCCGGACAAGGACCCGGCCGAGGCGGACACGATCGACACGGTCCGCGGCCTGCTGCACGGCGACCGGTCGGAAGGGAGCTGACAGACGACAGACGAAAGTCGGTGGTGCCCCATGGTCGTTCCAGACCACAGTGGAGGTTGGTCGAGCCGGAGCCGGCGTTCGACTGATTCGACGTGCGCCGGACGGGATTTGACGAGAATTTTCCCGACACCGCCCGCGGCGAAGAATCCCTAAAGTGCGCTCCTTCACAAGGTTCCCGCTCACTTCCCGAGCGGTCATGGAGGAGCAACCAGTGGTCAGCAAGGAACAGATGAAGGCGGCCATCCACGCGGCCTTCGACGGCGCCGTCGAAGACGGGGCGAGCTACACGAAGGTGTACGCCGCGGAGATCCGGCAGAAGAACTACCTGGTTTTCCGGACCACCTCGGTGGCCAACTTCGCGCTGGGCTTCAAGCCGGGGCAGACCGATCTCGTCCTCGTCCCGCTCGAGGAGAAGAACGGCACCGTCACGGCGGGCACCCCGCTGACGATCAACGACGCCAACCGGGCGTCGGTCAAGAAGCGCGACCTCCAGGGCCGGTTCGTCATCAAGACGACCGACGGCCGGACGTTCCGGCTGAGCATCATCCCGTCGGTGGCGAAGCTCCTGGCCGTCTCGTACCAGCTGCCGGTCGAGCAGAAGGCGGAGTACGAGGCGTTCGTCGCGCTCCGGGACTCGCTGCTCGCGGCCTGACGACCGGCGCCCCGGTGCGGACGTCGCCGGGGCGCACCCCTCCACGGTGGTCGATATGTCCACAGTGGAGCTAAGCTCCGGCGATGCGCAGCGAGAAGCTCACCCGCGCCTGGTTCGCGGTCACCGCCGTGGTCGCCGGGGCCGGCCTGGTCACCCAGGTGGTCGCGACCGCCTCCGCCGACGGCCGCGTCGCGAACCTGCTCTGCTTCTTCACGATCGACTCGAACCTGCTGGTCCTGCTGACGTCGGCGCTGGTCGCGCTGGGCCGCGCCCGCGGGCGGCTGTTCACCGTCCTCTGGCTCGACGCGCTGGCCGGCATCATCGTGACGGGGATCGTCTACCAGGTCGCCCTCGCCGGCCTGTACGAGCTACACGGGCTGTCGCTGGTCTCCGACACGATGCTGCACAAGGTGACCCCGCTGCTGTTCGTGCTCGGCTGGCTCCTCGTCGGCCCCCGGGGCGCCGTGACGTGGCGAACGGTCTGGTGGTCGCTGCTGTACCCGCTGGCGTGGCTGGCGTTCACGCTGCCGCGCGGAGCAATCGACGGCTTCTACCCGTACCCGTTCGTCGACGCGGCCACCCTCGGCTACGGCCAGGTGGCGCTGAACTGCGTGTTCATCGGCCTGTTCTTCACCGCCCTCGCCGCGGGCGCCTTCATGTACGACCGCCGCTTGACGCCCGCCTAGCCTCGGACGCGGCGAAACGCGTTAAGCCCGTCCGTCAGCCCCGCCTGCACCAACGTCGGCACCGCACCACGCCGGTCGACCGGCTTGCCCGCCGCGATCCGGTGCATCTGCCGGGTGTGCCACTGGATCTCCAGGAGGCTGTCCACCAGCCGGATGCCCGTCTTCGGGCAGAGCCGCTCCGCCCGGACGTCCGGGCCCTCCAGCAGTCGGGACGGCAAGGCCGGGTCGACGATCAGCGGGCGGCCGAGCCCGATCACGTCCACCTCGCCCGAGCGCAGCGCCGCTTCCATCCCGTCCGGTGTCGCGAAGCCGCCGGTGACCATCAGCGCGACGTCGGAGACCGCCCGCGCTTTCGCCGCGTAGTCCAGGAAATACGCCTCACGCGCCTGAGTGCTTGCGCCGCCCATCATGGCGGCCTTCTCGTACGTGCCGCCCGATACCTCCAGTAGGTCGATGCCGGCGTCGCCGAGTTCCCGCACGACCTCCAGGGACTCCTCCTCCGTGAAGCCGCCGCGCTGGAAGTCCGCGCTGTTGAGCTTGACCGACACCGGCACGGCGTCCCCGACCTCCGCGCGCACGCGCCGGACCAGCTCGAGCAGGAACCGGCGGCGGCGGACGGCGTCGCCGCCCCAGGCGTCGGTTCGCCGGTTCGTCAGCGGGGACAGGAATTGCGAGACCAGGTAGCCGTGGGCGCCGTGGATCTGCACGCCTGTGAAGCCCGCTTCGACGAACGTCCGCGCCGCGACGCCGAAGCGTTCGATGATCGCTTCGATCTCTTCCCCGGTCAGAGCCCGTGGGACGGCGAAGGCCGTACGGACACCTCGATTGCCGAAGGGCACCACGGACGGCGCGACCGGCTGACGCGAGAGGTACCGCGGGCTCTGCCGTCCGGGGTGGTTCAGCTGCACCCACAGCCGCGTGTCCGTGCCCTCGACCGCGCCGGCCCACAGCCGGTAGACGGCCGGATCCGGGGTCGCGGCGACGTTGCGCGGCTCGCCGAGCGCGGCCGGGTCGACCATGACGTTCCCGGTGATCAGCGCGCCCGCGCCGCCGGCGGCCCAGGTGCGGTACAGCTCGGCCAGCTCGCGGGTGGGCGCGTTGCGGCGGTCGCCGAGCTGCTCGCTCAGCGCCGACTTGACCAGGCGGTTGGGCAGCAGCGCGCCGCACCGGAGTTTCAACGGCTCGGCCAGGAGGGTCATCGCGCCACCTCTCGAACTTACTCGCAGTAAGATGACTCGACGGTAGCATACCGTCGGTATGTCATCTACCCGGCGAATGACCACTAGGGTCGGGCGCATGACGGCGATCGTGCAGAACCTGGTGACTTCCGGCGTGTTCCAGCTCGACGGGGGCAGCTGGGACGTCGACAACAACGTCTGGCTCCTGGGCGACGACGCGGAAGTGATCGTGATCGACGCCGCGCACGACGCGAAGGCGATCGAGAACGTCGTGGGCGACCGGAAGCTGGCCGCGATCGTCTGCACCCACGCGCACAACGACCACGTCAACGCCGCCCCGGAGCTCGCCGCCGCGACCGGTGCGCCGATCCTGCTGCACCCGGACGACCGGGTCGTCTGGGACCTCACCCACCCGGACCGCGCCCCGGACGGCGAGCTGGCCGACGGCCAGGTGCTCACCATCGCGGGCACGGACCTGCGGGTCATCCACACGCCGGGGCACGCGCCCGGCGCGGTCTGCCTGTACGCGGCGGAGCTGGGCGTCCTGTTCACCGGCGACACCCTGTTCCACGGCGGGCCGGGCGCCACCGGACGGTCCTATTCGGACTACCCGACCATCGTGCACTCCATCCGCGAGAAGCTCTTCACGCTCCCCGAGGCGACGAAGGTCCACACCGGACACGGCGAAGGCACGACGATCGGCGCCGAGAAAGCCGCTTCGGACGGCTGGGACCAGCCTTAGGACGTGTGCTTCCGGGCGACCAGAGCGAACGCTTCGATCGCCCGGTCCAGCTCGACCACGGCGTCCCGGACGGCCTTCGGCAGCACGACCTTGGTGAATTCGCCGCCGTCGTCCGGCTCGTGCCGCACGTGGTGCAGGTCCATGTCCTTCCGCCGCACCTCCCTGGCCGCCTCCACGAGCTCCTCCGGCCCGCTCATCACCAGGAGCCCGAGCAGGGACCGCATCTCCGCCCGCACGGTGTAGTACTCGTCCTCGTAGGCCGCGAGCCGCTCGGAGCCGGCGTCCTGCCGGTAGGTGACGTTGATGCTGACCAGGTGCTGCCGGGCCCGCGCCCCGGCCTCGATGAACCGGCCGCAGCGGTCGGCCCGGTCCTGTCGCAGCTTCGACCGCCGCGCCGCGTTCAGTTTCAACGGCTCGACCAGCGCGCCCAGCGTGACGCCGACCAGCGAAGCGACCGCGGCGATGACCGCGGCACCGAGGGCCGTCAGCACGTCAGCCGCGGCGCGCTCGGCGACACCCGGACTCGCGACTTCGCTTCCTCCGCGAGGGTCAGCGCCCAACCCTGCAGCCCGGCCACGTCGATGCCGTGCGGCGGCTCGCCCCGGAACGGCTCGATGTTCGCCGCGCCGCGCTCCAGCAGCGACACCGCGCCGACGTTGTTGCCGCGTGCCGCGTGCGTCAGCCCGACGGCGAGCTGGGCCAAGCCTCGCCAGAGTTCGCGATCGGGCCCGTCGGTCGTCTTCCAGGCGTCTTCGAACACCTCGTGCGCGTGGAACGGCTTGCCGTCGTCCAGCAGCCGCTGCGCCTCCGCAAGCGTTTGCGCCGGGGTGCGTTCGATGCCTTCGGGCTGCCTCTCGACGCCGTCCGCGCCGTACGGCAGCGGCCGGCCGAGGCCGTCACGAGGCCGTGCGTTGCGTGCCCGTCCCTCGGCGTCCCGGTCGCGGCGGCTCATGCCCTCGATCCTGCCACGGGCCCGGCAGGTAGTCTGGTGACTCGTGCGTTTCCTCGACGGCCACCGGCCCGCCCACGACCTGACCTACGACGACGTGTTCCTGCTGCCGAACCGCTCGGACGTGGAGTCCCGCTTCGACGTCGACCTCGCCACCGCGGACGGTACCGGCGCCACCATCCCGATCGTGGTCGCCAACATGACCGCGGTCGCCGGCCGCCGGATGGCCGAGACCGTCGCCCGCCGCGGCGGGCTGGTCGTGTTGCCGCAGGACGTCGACAGCACCGCCGTCGCCGAGATCGTCGGCTGGGTGAAGAGCCGCCACACGGTGTGGGACACGCCACTGGTGCTCACTGGCGGTGACGCGGTCGCCGACGCCCTCAACTTGGTCCACAAGCGCGCTCACGGCGCTGTCGTCGTCGTGGACGGCGAAGGCCGCCCGGTCGGCATCGTCGACGAAGCGGCTTGCGCGGGCGTCGACCGCTTCGCACGGCTCGCCGACGTCGCACAGCCGCCGACCGTCACGGTTCCTCTCACCACGCCGGCGCGTGAGGTCTTCGAGCTGCTGAACAGCCACGGCGCCCACCTGGCGCTCGGCCTCGACGCCGACGGCCGGCTCGCGGGCGTCCTGACCGCCGTCGGCGCCCTGCGCGCGGAGATCTACACGCCGGCCGTCGACGACGCGGGCAAGCTGCGCGTCGCCGCCGCGGTCGGCGTCAACGGCGACGTCGCGGCGAAGGCGTCGGCCGTGCTGGAGGCCGGGGTCGACGTGCTGGTCGTCGACACCGCGCACGGGCACCAGGAGAAGATGATCGCCGCGCTGAAGGCCGTCCGGTCGGTGTCGCCGCAGGTCCCGGTGGTCGCCGGGAACGTCGTCACCGCGGAGGGCACGCGCGACCTGATCCAGGCCGGCGCCGACGTCGTCAAGGTCGGCGTCGGGCCGGGCGCGATGTGCACGACCCGGATGATGACCGGCGTGGGCCGCCCGCAGTTCTCCGCGGTCGCCGACTGCGCGGCCGCCGCGCGCGAGCTGGGCAAGCACGTCTGGGCCGACGGCGGCGTGCGCCACCCGCGTGACGTCGCGCTGGCGCTGGCCGCGGGCGCGTCCGCGGCGATGGTCGGCTCGTGGTTCGCCGGCACCTACGAATCCCCCGGCGACCTGCGCTTCGACGAGCAGGGCCGGCCGTACAAGGAGTCGTTCGGCATGGCGTCGAAGCGCGCGGTCGGCGCGCGGACCCGGACGGACGGCTCGTTCGACCGGGCCCGGAAGGCGCTGTTCGAGGAGGGCATCTCGTCGTCGCGGATGTCGCTGGACCCGCAGCGCCCGGGCGTCGAGGACCTCCTGGACTCGATCGGCTCCGGCGTGCGCTCGTCGTGCACCTACGCGGGCGCGCGCACGCTCGAGGAGTTCCACGAGCGCGCGCTGCTGGGCGTGCAGTCGGCGGCCGGGTTCGCCGAAGGCCGCCCGCTTCCTTCGGGCTGGTAAGTCAGCCCGCGCAGCACACGTGTTCCGACCACTCCGGAACGTGCCACCAGTGCTGCTTCGCGGCCGAGGGGGCGGCGGGCACCACTTCGGTGGCCGCCCGTTGCCCCGGCTGGTTCCGGTAGGGCGCCAGCAGTTCGCCGACCGTCCGCAGCACGCCGCCGACCAGCACGCTGCGGACGTTCGCGGCCGCCTTGATGTCCTGCAGCGGATTGCCGGACACGAGGGACAGATCGGCGTAGGCACCTCGCTTGAGCACCCCGATCCGGTCTTCGAGCCCCAGCCAACGCGCCGGGTTGCGGGTGGCGGTGGTGAGCGCCTCGTGGGGCGTGAACCCGAACGCGACCATGGCCCGCAGGTTCTGGTGGGTGGAGACGGCCACGTTGTCCAGCGGGGAGTCCGTGCCGGTGACCACGAACCCGCCCGCCCGGTGGATCCGCAGCACCATGCCGACGTTCCCGGCGAGGACCTGGCGGAGGTAGGCGTTCTCCGGGTTGCCCGCGGCGTCCGCCGCCGCCTTGAGCTGCTGGTACTCCCACGGCGGGAAGAGGACTTCGGTGCGCTCGTCGGTCACGAGGGACTTGTCGTCCGCGTACAGCGCCCGCGAGGTGAACAACGTCGGCGTGAGCGACATCCCCGAGCGGGTGAACAACGCGATCGCGTCCTGGTACGACCGGCCGATCCGGCTGACGGTGTGCGAGTACCCGAGCCGGTTGGTGGCGCCGGTGTGCTCCATCGCGTCCATGCCGATGTTCGCCGCCGGGTACAGGTAGTGCGACGACAGCGGGATGCCCGCCCGGTGCGCGGCCCGGACCACCGCCTGCTGGGAGGCCACGGGGAGCCGGACGTAGGTCTTGATCAGGTCGTACTCGAGCTCGACCGCGCGGGACAGCTCCAGGTTCAGCTGCCCGGGCGAGAGCGTCGGCCGCATGAAGTTGTAGTAGATCCGGGAGCCATCGATGGCTTCCCCGGTGCCGAAGTACCTTGGCCCGACCCGGTTCCCGGATTCCAGGGCCTCGCGGGTCTCCAGCATCTGGTACACCGGGTCGCCCGGCGAGCGGGTCGTCGTGATGCCGTAGGACAGCCACAGCCGGCCCTGCCGGTCACCCCACTGCCGGCCGCGCAGGTGCCAGTGGTTGTGGAGGTCGACGAGCCCGGGCAGGGCGGTCAGGTCGTGCGCGTCGACGGTGCCGGGCGCGTCCCGGTGCGGCCGGACGTCGGCGATCCGGCCGCCTTCGACGACGATGTCGACGTTCCGCTGCAGCGTCCGGGCGACGCCGTCCCAGGCCGCGCCGACGTGGATGACGGTCCGCCGCGGCGGGCGTGGCCGGGCCCAGATGAAGTCGAGCCGGATCGTGCGCGGCTCGCCGCCGCTGAGCTTCTGGGCCTTGAGCTGCCCCTTCGACAGGTACACGAGCGTGTCGTTCCCCTGCCAGGCCAGGGAATCCGTGACGTCGTGGGTGATCTGCCGCGGCGCCCCGATCAGCCGTCCGGCGCCGTCGACCGGGGCGATCCAGGCGACGCTTTCGACCGTGAACGCCAGGTACCGGCCGCCGGGTGACCACAGTGGACCGTCGTCGCCGCGGGTGGCGAGCGAGCGGAACGGCATCGGCTCGGCGTAGCGGAGTTCGTTCGTCTTCAGGTCGACCGTGAGAATCTGGCTGGTGCCTTCGCGGTACCGCCGCGAGTACGGCTTCACCGCGGCCAGCGCGAGGACCGTCCCGTCGGGCGACCAGGTCGGCCGGCCCGGCATGAACAGCGCCGGCGTCACCTGCTGGGCCGTGTTCGTGGCCACGTCGTGGATCCAGGTGGCGCCGTCCTGGTCGGCGTAGGCCACCCGGCCGCCGTCCGGCGACCACCGCGGCGCGACCTGCGCGCCCGCCAGCTCGGTGAGGACGGTGTCCCGGCCGGTGCCGAGGTCACGCACCCACAGGTCGGCGGTGCCGAGCCGGTCGCTCGTGTAGAGCAGCTTCGTCCCGTCCGGGTGGAAGTCCGGGTCGGAGTTGAAGTAGCCGTCGGCGATCAGCCGCTGTGGCCTCCCCCCGCTCGCCGCGACGACGTAGATCGCGTTGAGCGCCCGGAAGGCGATCCGCTTGCCGTCCTTGGACACCACCGGACCGGCGATGCCCCGGACCGGCTTCGGCGCGGCCGAGTCCAGGTCACGGACCCGCCTCCGGTAGTCGCGCGAGGCCGTGGACACGCTCGCTTCGAACGGGATGTCCTCGACCGCGCCGGACGGTTCGCGGCGCCGGAGGTGCCCGTCGGCGGTGTAGAGCGCGGTGGACCCGGACCAGTTCGCGGCGAATCCGAAGACGTCCTCGCCCCGGGTCAGCTGCTCGTCGCCGAGCATCAGGTCCGCGTCGGCGCCGCGCAGCCGCAGGTAACTGGGCCGGCCGCCGGGGCCGAACGCGGGGCCGTAGACCTTGTCGGTGCCGGTCGCGGTGACCAGGCGCGTGCGGGCGCCGGTGGCCAGGGTGACGACGTCGATGGCGACGTCGTTCACCGTGAAGACGAGCTGTGTGCCGTCGGCCGACCATCGCGGCGACGCCTCTTCGTCGGCCGTCGACACGACCGTGCTGATCGCCCCGGAGGCGACGTCCAGCAGGTGGATGCCGTAGCTGCCGTCGCGGTCGCTGCTGAAGGCGAGCTTGGTGCCGTCCGGCGAGAACACGGGCTCGCGGTGGTCGAACTGCCCGCTGGTCAGCTTGCGGGGCGCACCGCCGGCGACCTCGATGACGTACAGGTGGAAGTTGCCGTCGCGGTACGACTGGAACGCGATCCGGCGGCCGTCCGGCGACCAGCTGGGGAGGGTGGCGTCCTGCAGGTCGTCGGTGAGCCGCCGGGCGCGGCCGCCGCCGGCGGGCAGCACCCAGATCCCGGTGACCAGGTCGACCGCGATCCACCGGCCGTCCGGGGACAGCGCGGCCGACATGTTGGTGCCTTCCCGGAGCACCACGCCACCCGGCGCGACCTCCGGTTCGGCCTCGGCCACCCCCGCCCCGGCCACGGTCAGCGCGGCAGCGGCGGCACCACTTCGGACGAGAAGCTCACGACGAGAGAGATTTTCCGGCCCCATCCGGCCCACTATGCCCAGCCCCGGATCGACCGCATAGCGGCCGAGCGGGTTTTTCACCGGGTGCCCGGCAAACGCGGAAACGTTTGCCGGGCATCCGGGAGACCGCGGGTCAGCCGTGGTCCTCCAGCATCTCGGTGACCAGGGCGGCGATCGGCGACCGCTCCGAGCGCGTCAGCGTGACGTGCGCGAACAGCGGGTGCCCCTTGAGCTTCTCGATCACCGCCGAGACGCCGTCGTGCCGGCCGACGCGCAGGTTGTCACGCTGGGCGACGTCGTGCGTGAGCACCACCCGGGACGCCGTGCCGAGCCGTGAGAGCACCGTGAGCAGGACGTTGCGCTCCAGCGACTGCGCCTCGTCCACGATCACGAAGGTGTCGTGCAGCGACCGGCCGCGGATGTGCGTCAGCGGGAGCACTTCGAGCATGCCGCGGTCGAAGACCTCGTCGAGGACGTCCTGGCTGACCAGCGCGCCGAGGGTGTCGAACACCGCCTGCGCCCACGGCTGCATCTTCTCGCTCTCGGACCCGGGCAGGTAGCCGAGGTCCTGGCCGCCGACCGCGTAGACCGGCCGGAACACCACGACCTTGCGGTGCTGGCGGCGTTCCATGACGGCTTCCAGGCCGGCGCAGAGGGCGAGCGCCGACTTGCCGGTGCCGGCCCGGCCGCCCAGCGACACGATCCCGACGTCGGAGTCGAGCAGCAGGTCGAGCGCGACCCGCTGCTCGGCGCTGCGGCCGTGCAGGCCGAACGCCTCGCGGTCGCCCCGGACCAGCCGGATGCGCTTGTCCGCCGTGATCCGCCCGAGCGCGCTGGAGCTGCCCGCGAGCAGCCGCAGCCCGGTGTGGCAGGGCAGCTCGGCGAGCTCGTCCATGCCCCACTCGACCGGGTCGACGGTGCTGCCGCCGAACAGCGCGTCCAGCACTTCCTGCTGGACGTCGACGTCCGCCATGCCGGTCCAGCCCGACGGCGTCACTTCCTGCGCGCGGTACTCGTCCGCCTCGAGGCCGACGGCCCCGGCCTTGACCCGCAGCGGGATGTCCTTCGTCACCAGCGTGACCGCCTGGTTCTCGGCCGCGAGGTTGAGCGCGCAGGCGAGGATGCGGTGGTCGTTGGAGTCGGTCCGGAACCCGGACGGGAGCACCGACGGGTCCGAGTGGTTCAGCTCCACCTGCAGCGTGCCGCCGTGGTCCCCGATGGGGAGCGGCGCGTCGAGCCTGCCGTACTGCCGGCGCAGGTCGTCGAGCATGCGCAGGGATTCCCGGGCGAACCAGCCGAGCTCCGGGTGGTGGCGCTTCGCCTCCAGTTCACTGATGACGACCAGCGGAAGCACGACGGCATGCTCGGCGAAGCGGGTGACCGCCCACGGGTCCGAAAGGAGGACCGACGTGTCGAGCACGTACATGTGCTGCTGGGATACGGGCGCTTTCTCCGGGCCGGAAACGGCACCGGTCGAAGAGTGGCCAGAGGCCTTGCGGGGCAAACGCTGCGCAGTCACGACGGCATCTCCCTCGAGGGCGTGTGCACCTCACGCCCGCACTCGCTGGGCCGGGCACCTCCCTGGCTGGACCACTCCTCCTGACCGGAGTCAGGTGGCGCGGCCACGAGGGCCGGGTGCCGGCCCCCTCGAGCGTCTCGTGGGCGGCTGAGCCGCCCCCTCGATCACCGCCACGACCAGGGCCTCCCGCGAGGACCCGCACGGAACGCGTGCCCTCACCTCGGAAGGTACCCACGAATCCGGCGGCGCGCAGGGAGCCAACACGGTGATTCGCCAGATCGTCACCTCACCGTCGGTCGCCCGAAATCAACTCACGGTGGCTTCCGACCGGCGTGACCAGCGGTTTTGCGAGCCGTCTAGGAGCCGAACCGGCGGTGTCGCCAGGCGTAGTCACGCATCGCGCGGAGGAAGTCGACGCGCCGGAAGGCGGGCCAGTACGCCTCGGTGAACCAGAACTCCGAGTGCGCGGACTGCCACAGCAGGAAGCCGGAAAGCCGTTGCTCGCCCGAGGTGCGGATGATCAGGTCCGGGTCCGGCTGGCCGGAGGTGTAGAGGTGCTCGGAGATGTGGTCGACGTCGAGGATCTTCGCCAGCTCGTGAATGGACGTTCCCTCGTCGGCGTGCTGCAGCAGCAGCTTGCGCACGGCGTCGGCGATTTCCTGCCGCCCGCCGTACCCGACCGCGATGTTGACCTCCATCCCGGACCGCCCTTCGGTCCGGGCGGCGGCTTCGCTCAGTCGCTTCGCGACCTCGGCGGGGAGCAGGTCGAGGGCACCGACGATCCGCAGCCGCCACTGCGTCCCCGGCCCGGCGAGCTCGTCGGTGACGTCGGTGATGATCTTCAGCAGCGGCGTGAGCTCGTCCGGGTCGCGGTTGAGGTTGTCGGTGGACAGCAGCCACATGGTGACGACCTCGACGTCGGCCTCCTGGCACCAGCTCAGGAAGTCGGCGATCTTCTTGGCCCCGGCGCGGTGCCCGTCCGAAACGTCCGTGAAGCCCGCTTCCCGGGCCCACCGGCGGTTGCCGTCGAGCATGATGGCGATGTGCCGGGGATGCCGCCCGGCGGCCTGCTGGATGAGGCGCCTGCCGTAGGCGCTGTACACGACGTCGGACAAGAACGAGCGAACACTCACGGCGAGTCAGCCTACGCACCCCGGTGTGAGGCGTGTGACTTGAGCACTGCTGGAGAACCTACGCTGCCGTAACCTGGAAGCGTGAGCCTGACGACGGAACCACCACCCGAGCCCGTAGTGGACCTCCGCCCCCGGCTGCGCGGGCACATCCACTTCTGGACGTTCTTCGGCGCCCTGGCCGCGGCGGCGACGCTGATCAGCTTGGCGGCGTCCACTGTGTCCCCGGTCGCCGCCCTGGCGACTTCGGTGTACGGGCTGACGGTGCTCGGCCTGTTCGGCGTGAGCGCGTTGTACCACCGCCGCTTCTGGAGCCCGCGGGCGTACAAGTGGATGAAGCGCGCCGATCACTCGATGATCTTCTTGTTCATCGCCGGCACGTACACGCCGTTCACGTTGCTGGCCATGTCGAAGCCGACCGGGTACGTGATCTTGTCGATCGTGTGGGGCGGGGCGATCGCCGGGGTGGCGTTGAAGATGCTCTGGCCGCACGCTCCGCGGTGGCTGGGTGTACCGATCTACATTGCACTCGGCTGGGTTGCGGTTTTCGTCTTTCCCGAGCTGGCTTCGCACGCCGGGGTCGCTGCGTTGGTGCTGCTCTGCGTGGGCGGGTTGTTCTACACGCTGGGTGCGGTGTTTTATGCCGTGAAGTGGCCCAACCACTGGCCGGAGACTTTCGGGTATCACGAGTATTTCCACGCGTGCACCGTGTTGGCCGCTGTTTCGCACTACATCGCGATTTGGCTGGCGATGTACGCCTGACCCGGAAACGGCAGAGCGCGGCCCCCGCTCGATTTCG
>NZ_JBSFNC010000050.1:0-58303 GCF_053586895.1 Amycolatopsis sp. NPDC003731
AAGCGCTGCGGGACGCGCTCGCCGACATGGCCGCCGCGGGCGACGACCCGGAACCTGGGCGGCATGATCAAGCGCACGGTGCTGGACGCCACCCGTGAACTCCTCCGCGAACTGGGCCTCACCACGGTGTTCGGCAACCCCGGCACCACCGAGGTGCCCTTCCTCACCGACTGGCCCGACGACTTCGACTACGTCCTGGGCCTGCAGGAATCCGCCGTCGTGGCGATGGCCGACGCCTACGCGCAGGCCACCCGCCAGGCGGTGCTGGTCAACCTGCACTCCGCGGGCGGGGTCGGGCACGGCCTCGGCAGCCTCTTCAACGCCTACCGCAACCGGACGCCGATGATCGTCGTCGCCGGGCAGCAGATCCGGTCGCTCATCCCGCACGAGCCCTTCCTCGGGGCCCTGGAAGCGCCCGAATTCCCGAAGCCGTACGTGAAGTGGTCGATCGAGCCCGCCTCTGCCGAGGACGTCCCGGCCGCGCTCGCGCGGGCCTACCACGTGGCCACGCAGGCGCCGTCCGGCCCGGTTTTCGTGTCCGTTCCCGCCGACGACTGGTCCGTCGCCACCGAACGGCCGATCGTCTCGCGGCCCCGGATCCGCGGCTACGCCCCCGATCCCGAAGCCGTCGACGAGCTCCACACCGCGCTGGAAGCCGCCGAACGGCCGGCCATCGTCGTCGGGGGAGCCGTCGACCAGGACGGTGCCGTCGTCGAAGCCGTCGCGCTCGCCGAGCGGCTCAACGCCGCCGTGTGGGTCGCGCCGATGTCCTACCGCTGCTCGTTCCCCGAAGACCACCCGCTGTTCCAAGGGTTCCTCGATCCCGAACGCGGGGCCGTCGCCGACACGCTCGCGCCGTACGACCTCGTCGTCGTGCTCGGGGCGCCCGCCTTCACCTACCACGTCGACCGCGGGCGCGGGGAAGCTCCGCTGCCGCCGCTGTTCATCGTCAGCGACGACGAGCAGGTCCTCGCCCGTGCCTTCGAAGGCACCGGCATCCGCGCCACGCCGAAGCTGGGCATCCGCGCGCTGCTCAACGTCGTCGAGCGCAGCACCCGGCCCGCGCCGGCCCCGCGGCAGCGCCCGGCCAAGCCGAGCGGTGACGCGCTGACCGGCGAACTCGTCTACTCGACGCTCGCGGAACTGTTGCCGGACAACGCCCTGGTCGTCGAAGAGGCACCCAGCCACCGCGGGATCCTGCACGACCACCTGCCGATCACGGCCACCGACACCGGCTTCCTGACGATGGCCTCCGGCACGCTCGGCTACGGCGTCCCCGGCGTGGTCGGGGCGGCGCTCGCCCGCCCGGACCGCAAGGTCGTCGGCGTGATCGGCGACGGCTCGAGCATGTACGGCATCCAGGCCCTCTGGACGGCGGCCCGCGAAGAACTGCCGGTGACGTTCGTGATCCTGGACAACTCCGAGTACGCGGCGGTCCGCATCCTGGGCGACGCCATCGGCGGCGCGAAGCTGCCGGGCACCGAACTGGGCGGCATCGGCTTCGCGGCCTTGGCGGAGAGCATGGGCTGCCACGGCGTGACGATCACCGAGCCGTCAGAGCTGGCCCCGGGCCTCACGGCGGCACTGGCCGACCAGCGCCCGACGCTGGTCCACGTCCGGGTGGCGGCGTCGTCGAAGTCGCTGTACTGAACCGTTGGTGGTCCACAGTGGACATCCACTGTGGACCACCGGTGGTCAGCTGCGGGTCTTGCTCTCCCGGACGTCGTCGGACGCCCGCTCGGCCAGTTCCCACTCCGCGGCGTCGGACGCGGCCGTGGCGGCCTCTTCCGGCGAACCGCCGTGCAGCAGCCGGGCCACTTCGCCGCGCAGGGTCACGAACTCCGCCGACTCGCGCGTGGTGATCTGGTCCCGCGCGGCGGGCAGGCCCACCGGCAGGTCCGCCACGATCGACGCCGGTGACTTCGACAGCACCAGGACGCGGTCGGACAGGTACACGCTCTCGTCGATGTCGTGCGTGACGACCAGGACCGTGCTGCCCTGCTCCCGCTGCACGCGCCGGGTCAGGTCCTCGAGCTCGAAGCGGGTCTGGGCGTCGACCGAGGCGAACGGCTCGTCCATCAGCAGCAGGGCCGGGCGGCTGGCCAGCGCGCGGGCGATCGACACCCGCTGCTGCATGCCGCCGGACAGCTGCCACGGGTACTTGCCGCCGACGCCGGACAGGCCGACCTGCTCGAGCGCCTCGGCCGCCCGCGCACGTCGTTCGGCCTTCGAGATCGGCCGCCACCGCAACGGGAACTCGACGTTCTTCTGCACCGAAAGCCAGGGGAACAGCGAGCGGCTGTAGTCCTGGAACACGACGGCCAGGTCGTCCGGCACGCCGGAGACGCGGTCGCCGTGCAGGCTGACCGTGCCGGCGGTCGGCCGGGTCAGCCCGGCGATGCAGCGCAGCAGCGTCGACTTCCCGCAGCCCGACGGGCCGACGATGCTGGCCAGCTGCCCGGCCTCGACGGTGAACGAAAGGTTGTTCACCGCGGTGTGCGCCTTCGCGCCGGCGCCGTAGGTGTGGCTGAGGCCGGACACTTCGAGCATGGTGGACATGGGGAGAGGCCTTTCGAAGCGTCAGTCGCGGCCGAGGCGGGCCGGCTGCCAGGCCAGCACCCGCCGCTCCGCGGCCAGGAAGATCGTGTTGAAGACGTAGCCGAGGATGCCCAGCAGCACCAGCCACGACCACATGGTCGGGAATTCGAAGTCCTGCTGGGCGTTCAGCAGCGACCGCCCGATGCCGTTGTACGCCCCGACGAGCTCGGAGACGACCATCAGCAGCAGCGAGATCGACAGGCTGACCCGCAGCCCGGCGAAGATCTTCGGCGCCGCCGCCGGCAGCACGACCATGCCGAGCCAGTACGCCTTGGGCGTCCGGAACGACCGCGCGGTCTCCTCCTTCACCTGGTCGACCGAGCGCGCCCCGTCGACCGCGTTGAGCAGCACCGGCCACACCACGCCGAAGACGATCGACCCGATCTGCATGCCCGAGCTCAGCCCGAACAGCACCGCGAACACCGGGATCAGCGTCGGCGGCGGGATCGAGCGGAAGAACGCGAAGAGCGGGCCGACGTAGTCCATCGCCGTCGCCGACCGGCCGAGCAGCACGCCGAGGACGATGCCGACGACCGCGGCCGCTCCCCAGCCGCCGAGCGTGCGGCCGAGGCTGGGGAAGACGTTGTCGAACACCGCGTCGGTGAGGAACAGGTGGGACGCGGGCCCGGTGAACCACAGCTTCGCCGCCGTGGCCGCGATCTCCGTGGGCGGCGGGAAGTACTTGCTGCCGCCGGCCCGGGCGGCGAACTCCCACACGACCACCAGGATCGCGAACAGCAGCCAGTTGCGCAGGACCGCGGTGGCGCCGCGCGCCGCGCGCCGGCCCACCCGGCCCGAGAGGGTCGCCGCCGTCACGCGATCGCCTCCCGGTCCACCGTGCTCCACCGGAACAGCCGCTTGCCGAGCTGTTCGAGCCCCTCGTTGATCAGGTAGCCCAGTGTCCCGGCGACCACCGTGCCCGCCAGGACCAGGTCGAACCGGACCGAACCGGTGCTGGCGACGATGATGAAGCTGCCGAGCCCGAGCTGGGAACCGGCCAGGAACTCGACGCTGACCACGGCGATCAGCGCGATGGTCGCCGACAGCCGGACTCCGGTGAAGACGAACGGCGCGGTCTGCGGCAGCGCGACCGACGACAGGATGCGGAACCGGCTGGTCCCGCACGCCCGGGCGGTCTCCATCAGCACCGGGTCGATCTCGCCCATGCCGTAGATCGTGTTGAACATGATCGGCCACAGCGAGGCGTAGGCGGCGAGGGTGATCTTCGCGTCGGGGCCGGAGCCGATCACCAGCAGCACCAGGGGAACCAGCGCGGTGACCGGGATCGGCCGCAGGAACTCCACGATCGCGGCGGTGGCCGTGCGCAACGCCGGGATGCTGCCCAGCAGGAGCCCGGCGGGTACGCCGATCGCGATCGCGACGACGATGGCGATCACCCAGGCCAGCATCGTGGCGATGATGTCCCGGATGAACTCGGGGTCGCCCAGCAGGTTCCCGACGGTGCCCAGCACGACGCTGGGCGGCGGGGTGAACGTTTTATCGACCAGGCCGACCTGGACGACGACCTCCCAGAGCAGGAGGAAGCCGGCCAGGCCGACCAGGCCGCGGAGCAGTTTTTTCACGGTGAGCGCGTCAGCTGGTCGCCTGCGGGGCGATCATCGGCGCGGCGTCGACCTTGCTGGTGATGACGCCCATCTGCAGCAGCAGGTCGGGCACCCGCTGCAGGCGCCGGGCGTCCAGGACGGAGCCGTAGCCGGGCAGGGTGAGCAGCTTGGCCGTGTCCTCGTCGATCTTCGCGTACTTGACGAGCAGCGGCTCGACCTTCGAGCGGTCGTTGATCGCGTCGCTGGTGGCCTTCTTCATCGCCCGCTGGAAGGCCGCGAGGGTCTTCGGGTTGCCCTGCACCCACTTCGTCGTCGAGCCGTAGCCGGTCAGCGGGAAGTCCTGGCTGGCGCCGGTGTTGATGTCGATGACCGGCGTCGCGCCGACGGTCTTGGCCGCCTGCGTGAGCATCGGTTCCGGCATGTAGGCCGCGTCGACCTGGTTGTCCTTCAGCGCCGCCGCCATGTTCGGCAGCGGGACCAGCACCCAGTTGACGCCGTTGAAGTCGACGCCGTGGTCCTTCATGACGGACTTGGTGAGGATGTCGGACGCGGTGTTCTTGGCCGTGATCGCGATCCGCTTGTCCTTCAGGTCGTTGACCGTCTTGACCGGCGAGTTCGGCACCGTGACGATGGCGTTGCTCTTCGCGTTCACCGACGTGCCGTCGGCGACCAGCTGGATGTCCTCGCCCTTGCTCTTGGCGACGAAGAACGGGGTGTACGTCGAGAGGGCGATGTCGACCTCGCCGGAGATCGCTTTCTGCATCGACTCCTGGCCGCTCTTGGCGACGACCTGCTCGACCTCGAGGCCCTCGGCCTTGAAGTAGCCGCCGTCGAGCGCCAGCCAGAAGGGGCCGAGGTCCGTGGTCGGCATGATCGAGACCTTGATCTTCGACTTCTCCAGGCTGCCCCCGTTCGACGAGGCGTTCGAGCCGTCCGCGCCGAGCGCACTGCAGCCCGTGAGGGCTGTGGCTGCTGCGACGGTGAGGGCGAGCCCGAGCGCGGCGCGGCGAGTGCGAACCCGGCCACTGCTCATGGCGTTTCCAAGCAAGGCCTGCTCCTTGAAGAAAAGTGACGGTTGAGGAACCGATTCCGATGGAAGTGCGTGACTCATTCTCGGAACCACCCGGGCCACTGTAGAGAACGTGACAGCTTGCTCACAATGGGTGGAATCACTACCTAACCGAGTGGCGCACGTCACTCTTTCGGCCTCTGGTCTAGACCCACTGCTCCACTCGCCGTAGCCGTTCACCCAGCGTAGGGTGAGGTTCTTGAATCGGCGACGTCCGCTGTGCGTCGACTGAGCGAACGCTGTGCAAGATTGAGCGGGTCCTGTCGGGAGGGTTACATCTTCCCCTGCCGTTCGCTACCCTCTGCACCTGCGGGGAGGTATCAACCTCCGATGTAGTGAGAGAGAGTGCCTGGATGGCCGATCAAGAAGTTCCACTTCGGTGTACCAGCACACACTGTGCTTTTCCTGAGAGAATCTTCCCCGCGAAGACCACTGCCTGGCCGGGCACAACCGCCGCGCCGGTGGGTTAGGCCGACCAACAGACCGATGCAGGACCAGCGCAGGGACCCGACCGTGATGCTCGAGCTGAACCGATTCCGTCCGCACGGACGGGGTTCAGGAACCCCCAGTGGCGACACTGAAGACGATCTTTTCACCCGTACGGGTAGCGTCTGGCGCTGGGCTCCTTCCGATGGGCCGGAGCGCCGGAAGGCCGGGAGCGTGCAGACGAGTGGCTGAGGAGAACGCGATGCGCCCTGGCGGGCGCTGGACCGACCAGGGTTTCCCGAGCACGAACGATGATGGTGGAGCGGCGGTGCCGAACGAAGACGCCGCGGGGGTGGGAGGGGCCCCCGCGCAGTCGCCCGGAGCGGATCCGGGCCGGAAGGCCGGGCTGTTCTCCGGCATGCGCGACTGGCGGCTGCGGTCCAAGCTGGCCGCGGTCCTGATCATCCCGACACTCACGGCGCTCGCACTGGGCGCGGTACGCGTGATCGACGACGCCCGCGAGGCGGCCGAGTTCCAGCGCACCGCCGACCAGGTCGCGTTCGCCGTCAAGGTCACCACAGTGGTGCACGAGCTGCAGAACGAGCGGTCGCTGGCGGTCGCCCGGATCTCCTCGCAGAACCAGCTGCTGCAGACCGGGCTCGACGCGCAGATCGCCAAGGTCGACCGCGAGGTCCAGGACCTGCGCGCCGCGAAGCAGAACCTCGACTACGACGACCAGGCGACCAACGACCGCTACACCCGCGGTCTCCAGCGCCTGGACGCCCTGCGTCCGCTGCGGGCGGCGTTCAACACCCAGAACAGCCTGCCCGACATCACGGTGCTGACCGCCTACTCGGGCGTCATCGACTCGCTCATCGAGCTCGGCCGCGAGGTCACCACCGCGGTCACCGACCGGGACGTGCTGCGCCTCGGCACGAGCACGCAGGCGATCAGCGAGGCCAAGGAGTTCACCACCCGCTCCGACGCCGAACTGCAGATCGCGGCGTTCCGCGGCAACTTCCCCGGCGACCTGCTGGACCAGACGCGCGCGTCGGCGTCCAGTGCCGACGCCTCGGTCGCGGCCTTCCTCGCGAACGCCGACGACGACCAGCGCCAGCTCTACAACGACACCTACTCCGGCCCGGAGGTCGACGACCGCCGGCGGATCCAGACCTCGGCGTTCTCCTTCGCCCAGCTGGGTGACCCGCCGAACATCGACACCACCGCGCTCGGCAAGGACAGCACCGTGTCGGCCGACAAGCTGCACGCGGTCGAGTCGAACCTGCTGGCCCAGCTAAAGACCCGCGCCGACGACCTCGCCACGCAGGCGGTCAACTCGGCGTGGATCGGCGGTGCCGTGGTGCTCGCCGCGCTGGCGCTCGCGGTCGTGCTGATGCTCATCGTCGCCCGCCTGATGCTGCGCCCGCTGCGGGTGCTGCGGAAGAGCGCGCTGGACGTCGCCTACACCCGGCTGCCGGAAACCGTGCAGGCGATCCTGGACGACCCGGACCCGGTCGGCGCCTCCAAGAAGGCCGTCCAGCCGGTGCCCGTCACCTCCCGCGACGAGATCGGCGAGGTCGCGCGGTCGTTCGACATCGTCCACGAACAAGCCGTCAAGATGGCCGCCGAGCAGGCCCTCCTGCGCGAGAACGTCAACGGCATCTTCGTGAACCTGTCCCGCCGGTCGCAGCGGCTGGTGGAACGCCAGCTCGGTGTCATCGACCGGCTGGAAGCCGACGAGCAGGACCCGGACCACTTGGCCAGCCTGTTCGAGCTCGACCACCTCGCGACGCGGCTGCGGCGCAACGGTGAGTCCCTGCTGGTGCTCTCCGGCGCCGGCCTGGCGAAGTCGGTGCCCAAGCCGGTGCCCGCCGCCGACGTCATCGGCGCCGCGGTGTCCGAGATCGAGCAGTACGCCCGGATCGAGGTCGGCATCGTGCCCGACGTCGCGGTCCAGGGCCTCGCGATCCACGACCTCGTGCACGTCCTCGCGGAGCTGCTCGACAACGCAACCTACTTCTCCGAGCCGGAAACGAAGGTCATCGTGCGGGCCGTGGTGACCCGCCGCAAGGCGCTCGCCATCCAGGTCACCGACCACGGTGTCGGCATGAGCGAGGAGCGGCTGGCCGAGGTCAACGCGCGCCTGGCCGACCCGCCGGACCTGGACGTGTCGGTGACCCGGCGAATGGGTCTGTACGTGGTTTCGCGGCTGGCCAAGCGCCACGGCATCGAGGTCCGGCTGCGCGAGAACGAGGACATCGAAGGCGGCGTGATCGCCCGGGTCGTCGTCCCGGCCGAGCTGCTCACCCAGCTCCGCCCGGGCATGCAGCGGCAGACGCCGCCGCCGGCGAACCGCTCCGAGACGTCCATGTCGATGCCGAGCATCCCGATCCCGGCGGCGCGCTCGGACTTCGACCAGACGCAGTCGTTCGCGCAGACGCCGCCGGCACCCTCGGCACCGCCGCCCCCACCGCCGCCGCCGGTGCACGAGCCCATGGCGAACCAGGGCGGCCTGGTGCCGCTCGACCAGCCGATCAGCCTGGACGACCTGGTCAGCGGCGGCCGCGCGGCGGGCCCGTTCCTCTCGCCGGAACTGCCCAAGCCCGAGACGCCGGCCTGGCCGACCGCCGAGGACCTGGCGCCGCTGACGCCGTCGTCGAACGGCGACGGGGCCAGCTCGCGGGCCGCCGACACGCAGTTCGCGCCGCTGGTGCTGCCCAAGCGCGAGCCGAAGTACGTGCCGCCGGAGGAGCCGCCACCGGCACCGCCGCCCGCGGCCGAGGTCGGTTCGTCGGCGCTCGAGGACGATGTACCCACCCGGCGGTTGCCCATCTACCAGTCGGTGCTGTCACGCTGGTTCAGTGAGGGTGACGACTCGGCCGCCGACCCGGTGCCGCCGCAGGGCAGTGAGGGCGAAGACCCCAACCTGCCGCCGCTCACCGGTAGTGGCGAGCCGCCCGCGGCACCCGTGCCGGCCGAGCCGTCCCGCGACGAGCTCCAGCCGACCGCGGCGACCCGGCACCCGCTGCTCCCCGCCGACGACGGCTGGCACAGTGCCTCCGACGACGGCTGGCAGGCGGCGCAGTCGCTGCTGGAGTCCAAGAACGAGGAGATCACCCCGGCCGGGCTGCCCAAGCGCGTCCCGAACGCCTACCTGGTGCCGGGGTCGATCAGCAGTCCTTCGGTCGACGCGCCGCCCCAGAACAGCTTCGCGGACAACACGGCGGGCATGCCCGGAACGGGTGCGATCACCCGCTCGGCGTCCGCGGCGCGGAGCCG
Source organism: Amycolatopsis sp. NPDC003731 (assembly GCF_053586895.1). Classification (NCBI taxonomy): domain Bacteria; kingdom Bacillati; phylum Actinomycetota; class Actinomycetes; order Pseudonocardiales; family Pseudonocardiaceae; genus Amycolatopsis; species Amycolatopsis sp. NPDC003731. The sequence continues at coordinate 8,938 of NZ_JBSFNC010000050.1, forward strand.
GATGGCAAGCTTCCAACGGGGCTACACCTCGGGACGGCACGCCTTGAAGGAACTCCCGGCCGAAGAGCAGCTGCAGGACAGCAGGGTTCCGGGGCGTGGCAACACCACAGACAGCAGTGAGGAGTGAAAGTGACACGGGCGGGTGCAATGCAGCCGGGTGGCTCCGTGCCGAACGGCCAGGCGCATGCCAAGGCGAACAATGCCGGCAGCTTCGCTTGGCTGATCACGGATTTCGTGCACCGGGTGCCCGGCGCGGCCCACGCGGTCGTGGTTTCGGCCGACGGCCTGCTCCTGGCGGCCTCGCGAGGCCTGCCGAAGGACCGGGCGGACCAGCTGGCGGCCGTGGCTTCGGGGCTCACCAGCCTCGCGCGCGGCGCGGCCAAGGTGTTCGAGGGCGGCACGGTGGCGCAGACCGTGGTCGAGATGGCCAACGGTTTCCTCTTCCTCATGTCGGTTTCCGACGGTTCGTGCCTGGCGGTTCTGGGGTCGCCGGAGAGTGACATCGGCCTGGTCGTCTACGAGATGACCTTGCTGGTGGAGCGGGTCGGCCAGCAGCTGACTCCGGAGATGCGGGCCCAACTGCAGGGTGCGGCCGTCCGCCGCTGAGGACCTGGGAACCGAGGAGAGAGCCGTGGACGACGGGCGCTTGAGGGGTGATGGCCGGCTCGGTGACGACTTCTCCGGCGGGTGGTCCGACCAATCGGACGAAAGCCGCGAGGATTGGCAGTCGTTCCGGGATCGCGTCGACCGCGAGTGGCGCGCGCGGCGGGTGCAGGCCTCCGACAGCGACCCCGTGCGGGAGCCGCCGAACTGGCTGACCGACAGCAATGCCGGGCAGGAACCGCTGCGGCCGATCGCCGGCGGCACCGAGTACCGCGACCGCCTCCTCGGCGGTCCGGGCGCGGAGCTGTTCGGTGGTTCGAGCGGGCCGCTGTACGACGCGCACGAGTTCGCCGCGTACAGCGCCGAACGGGACTTCTCGTCGGGACCGGACTCCAGTGAGTTCGCCGCGGCCCTGCCGCAGCAGGCCCACCAGGAGTACGTGGACACGCCGCCGGCGACGGAGATGGAGACGTCCGGCCTGGTCCGGCCGTACTTCCGGACCCGGGGCCGGACGAAGGCGACGCTCGACCTGGCCATCGAGGCGTTGATCTCGACCAGCGAACAGGGCCGGATGCTCGACCGGGTCCGGGTGCCCGAGCACCGGTCGATCTGCGACCTGTGCCTCGACACCAGGTCGGTGGCCGAGGTGGCGGCGCTGCTGCGCCTGCCCCTCGGCGTGGTGCGGGTGTTGATTGGTGACGTGGCGGGCCTCGGGCTGGTGCTGGTGCACTCCAGCAGCCCGACCGTGGGCGACCGCCCGAGTATCGAGTTCATGGAAAGGGTGCTCAGTGGGCTTCGGAGAATTTGACTCCGACGCGAACGCGCCGCAGGTGACGGGTCCGACCTCGTCGGCCAAGATCGTGGTCGCCGGCGGGTTCGGTTCGGGGAAGACAACGTTGGTCGGGGCGATCTCCGAGATCGACCCGCTGACCACCGAGGCCATGATGACCGAGGCCAGCGTCGGGCACGACGACACCTCGGCCACGCCCAACAAGACCACCACCACCGTGGCGATGGACTTCGGGCGCATCTCGCTGGACTCGGACCTGGTGCTGTACGTGTTCGGCACCCCGGGTCAGCACCGGTTCTGGTTCATGTGGGACGACCTCGCGGTCGGCGCCATCGGCGCGGTCGTGCTGGTCGACACGCGGCGGCTGGCCGACGCGTTCCCGTCGATCGACTTCTTCGAGAACCGGAAGCTGCCCTACGTCGTGGCCATCAACTGCTTCGACCGGCTGCTGCACCACCAGATCGAGGACGTCCGGCACGCGCTGACCATCGCGCCGTCGGTCCCGATCATGGCGTGCGACGCGCGCGAGCGCGAGTCCGCGAAGCAGGTGCTGATCTCGGTCGTCCAGCACGCGATCGCGCACGATTCGGCGTTGCGCGCGGGATAGCCCATGACGCCCCGATCCGGATGCGGCCGTTGGAGTGAACTCCGCGGGCTTCACCCACTTCGGGGAGCGCCGTCACCGTCCGCAGGAGCAGCCGGCCGGTCCAGGCCCCGGCCTTCCGGCCGCGCTGGGTCTGACCTGCGTCGATGCCGCACGGGTGCGAGCCGTGGGGTGTCCCCCGGACGGGGGAGGCGGGGCGGGCTGCCGCCGAACTCGGCCGGGTGCACACGTAGGGTGCGCAGCGGCCGGCCGGTGGCGGACTCGACACCACCGGCGGTGCGAATACGCTTTACCGTGGCGTCGCCGACCGGCCGTGCCGGGCGCTCCGGGGTGCGGCGGGCGACGCCGCACGAGCAAGGAGGAGCAGGAGTGACGGCTTCCGGCCAGGGTTCGTTCGGCTGGCTCATCACGGACTTCGTCCGCCGGGTACCCGGTGCCGCGCACGCCGTTCTGGTGTCCGCGGACGGGTTGCTGCTGGCGCCGTCGGAAGGGCTGCCCCAGGAACGCGCCGAACAGCTGTCGGCGGTGGCGTCCGGGCTGATCAGCCTGACCGCGGGGGCCGCGCGCTGCTTCGAAGCGGGCGGCGTCAACCAGACCGTGGTGGAGATGGAGCGCGGCTACTTGTTCCTGATGTCCGTTTCGGACGGTTCGTCGCTGGCCGTGCTGGCCGCGCCGACGTGCGACATCGGCACGGTCGCGTACGAGATGACTCTGCTCGTGGAGCGGGTCGGCCAGCAGATCACCCCCGAGCTGCGCGCCCAGCTGCAGGGTGGCGTGCGTGGGTAGGGCGAGATGAGGATTTCGGGATTCGACGATCCGGACTCCAGCGGCTGGGACGCACTGCACCGCGGCACCGAGCGCGAGGGTTTCGATTCGCCCAGCAAGTTCGACATGTCGACGCTGTCGATGATCATGCCGAAGCGCAAGCCGTCGCGCCCACAGCCGGACGCGGAGGGTTACACGGACGAGGACACCCGCGAGTGGGGCTCCTCGGCCGACGACGAGGAAGAGTACGTCGCCCCCGAACCTGTCGAAGACGAGCCCACGGCGCGGCGGGCCAGGCGTTCGCGCTCGTACGCGGGTGAGGACGACCGCCGCGACCCCACGGGCTACCACGGCAAGCGCTCTCCGGAGGCCGGCGAGGACTACGCCCGCCCGGAGCCTGGCGGCTTCCCGAGCCGGCGCTCGCCGGAGGTCGGCGAGGACTACGCCCGCCCGGAGTCCGGCGGGTTCCCGACCCGGCGCGCTCCGGAGTCCGGCGGCTTCCCGACCCGGCGCTCGCCGGACTACACCGGCGATGAGCACGACCGCCGGGACCCCGGTGGCCTCCCGGGCCGGCGCGCGCCCGACTTCTCCGGCGACGAGCCCGCCCGCCCGGCGTTCGGGGGCTACCAGAATCGCCGCGCGCCGGAGTCCGGCGACGAGCCGCCCCTTCCGGACCCCTTCGGCTACCAGGGCACCCACTCGCCCGTCGTGGCCGATGACGGCTACGACCCCGTCGAGCCCGAGTGGCAGGACGACGAGCGGTTCGAACCGGAACCCCCGCCGCTGGAGCCCGCGTGGACTCCGCCGCGCGGCGCCCGCCCGCCCGCTCCGCCGAGCCACCAGCGGTCGGGCCCGCGGCCGCCCGCACCCCGCCCGCCCGCGCCGCGGCCACCGGCCCCGGTCTCGCGGCCGCACCCGGTGGCCCCGCCGGTGTCGCGGCAGGCGGCACCCCCGCCCGCGTGGGCCCCGCCGCCCGCCGACTGGACGCCGCCGCCGGACCCGGAGACCCGCTGGATCCCGAACCCGGAACCGTGGGAGGACCCGGCCTGGAACGAGCCGGCCCGGGTGGTGAGCCCGGTGCCCGTCGCGTCCCCCGGATCGCGGGTCCGCCCGTACACCCGCACCGGCGGCCGCACCCGGTCCGACCACAACCTGGCGCTGGAGGCCCTCGTCTCGACGTCCGATGACGGGCGCCGCTACCGCGGGGTCCGCTCGGTCGAGCACCGCCGGATCTGCGACTTGTGCCTGGACACCCGGTCCGTCGCCGAGATCGCCGCGCACCTGCGGCTGCCCCTCGGCGTGGTGAAGGTACTGGTCGGCGACATGGCCGACATCGGCCTGGTGCTGATCCACCAGACCGAGCTGATCCTCGGCGACCGGTCGTCCCGCGAGTTCATGGAACGCGTCCTGGCCGGCCTGCGCGCCCTCTAACCGCCGGCGAGGTCCAGGACCAGGGTGTTGCCCGGACCCGGGATGACGGCGTTGATCATCGGCGTTGCCGAGCCGCAGGTCTCGAAGGCCCCGATCGCGTAGGTCGCTTCGAGACGCCCGCCCGTGCCGACCGCGAAGTCGTCCGACGTCAGTTCGGTCGTGAGCGGCTCGGCCGTCCGGCACTCGTCGCCGACGTCGTAGGCCACGCCGCCGACGCGGACGTCGGAGAGCGCCACCGGCCAGGTTGCCGCGCCGGAGAAGCCGCCGGAGAGTGAGCCCTCGGCGTGGCCGGGGCCGAGCGTGACGGTTCCGCTGACCCGGCCGACGCCGGGCAGCGACCGGGTCACCTCGACCGGCGGCAGCGTGATCGTCCCGGAGAAGGTGCCGGGCCCGGTGTCCAGCTCGGCGCGGCCCGGCCCGAGCTCGAGATCGACGTCCGGCTTCGCGATGTGCGTGGTCCCGCGGACGGTGTACGCCGAGTGGCCCGCCACGGCGAAGCCCGTGCCGCTCACCACCGCCGCGGCCACCAGCGCCGTGACCCGCGTTCCCTGCTTCATGATCCAGGCCTACCACCGGCCCGGACGGTCCGGCGGGGGATTCACCGGATCCGGCGTCAGTCCTCCACGAGCGCCGCGGACGTGATCCGGTGCAGCGAGTAGCGCTCGTTGTTCTCGCCTTCGAGGACCCCGCCGCCGACGCGCACCGGCCGGACCACGCGCTGGCTCGCCGTGCCCCGGGAGTCCACGAACCCGATCCACACCTCGCGGCGCTCCAGCGTCGCCCGGGACAGCAGTTCGAGCGTCGCCGACGTGTCCGCGCCGCCGCCGACCGGCGCGCGCACCGCGGAACCGCGGCGGCGGGCCGAAGCCGCGTCGCCCGCCCGGAGGTTGGACACGATCCGGGCCGCTTGGTCCTCGGTCAGCACCGCCTGCTCGCCGGGGCTGCGGCGGGCCGCCCGGGCCTTGGCCGGCAGGCGGCGGCCGCCGGGCCGGATGTCGACCACGCGGCCGTCCGGGCCTTCCGCCGCCGGGGCGAACCCGGCGCCGCGCAGCGCGGCGAGGACCTCGTGCAGCGGGTCCGGGCTGATCACGACGGTCGGCGCGATCAGCCGCAGCGCGTGTTCCGCCGCGACCGGGTGGGCCAGCACCTCGGCCAGCAGCGCCTCGTCGTCGCAGCGCAGGAAGGACGCCGCGACGCCGCCGCGCAGCCGTCCGTGCCGCCGGGCGACGTCGTCGATCAGGTAGCTCAGCCCCTGCGGTACCGGCGTCGCCGACTTCGTCTTGAACAGCGCGTGCAGCTCGTCGGCGGTGCGGCCGGTGTCCAGCGCGCGCCGCACCGACGCCTCGGTGATCCGGTAGACCGTCGCGTGCCCGGCCGATTCGACGTCGGCGGTGGCGGAGATTTCCGCCGCCAGCTCCGGTTCCAGTGGCCCGGGCGCGACGACCGTCAGGTCGGCCTGCAGCAGCACGCGGTCCACCGGCGCGGGCAGCGCGTCCAGGATCGCCTCGACCGCGCCCGGCCGGTCCTCGGCGAGCAGCGCGCGCGTCGCCGTCGTGACGCCGCCGAGCCCGACGATCCCCAGCGCGCTCGCTTCGGCCATCGTCCAGCGGACGGTCTCGTCCCGCAGCCGCCCGCCCCGGCGCGGCGCCCGCCAGGCCAGCACGGCGACCAGTTCGTCGACGCTCTTCACGCCGGCGCCCCGGGGCAGGTCGGCCAGCGCGGAGAGGATCCGCCGCCGCGCGACCGGCGCCAGCGGGCGGCGCAGGTCCTCCGACAGCGGCGCGATCGGCTTGTCCTTGGCGTCGCGGCCGCCGGCCATCCCGGGTAGCCGCGGCAGCTCCAGCCACGCCTGGGCGAGCGTCATCCACCGCTGCGCGGTCGGCGACGCGAGCCACGAGTCGGTCAGCGTCGTCGGCACCCACTCGGGGACGGACGCTTCGCTGTCGGCGACGAGCCCGGCGCCCACGGCCAGCTCGGCCACCAGGATCGCCTGCGTGTCTTCGATCTCGAGGTCCTTGGCGAGCTTCTTCAGCTCGCGCACGCCCAGGCCGCCGGACTTGAGCACCGGCGGCGGCGCGGCCGACCACGCGCGCAGCAGGGCTTCGGTGTGGCGCAGGAACTCCATCGCCTCACCGGCCGCCGCCTCGTCCAAAGTGGACGGCTGGTGCGGGTGGACCGGCAGCTCGGGCTCGGTGAGCGTGCCGGGCGCGAACGCCCCGCCGCGCACCGCCATGCCGAGTTCGCGCGGCAGCTCGACGGTCTGGTCGTCGCGCCGCAGCAGCAGGCCGCGGGCGAGCAGCTTCTGCACCGGCGTCTCGGCCTTCTCCAGCGAGAGGTCGAGGCCGGCGTCGCGGGTGCGGCCGATCGGCGGGCCGGCGGCGAGGGCGGTCAGCACGCCGCGTTCGTCGTCGGACAGCTCGGCGAGCCGCGCGCCGAGGTCCTCACCGGCCAGCGCCGGCGAAGAGGTGCCCAGCCCGGCCGGGAACGGCCCGAGCGCCTCCCGGGCCGCGGGCGGCACGCGCAGGGCGTCGTCGGGTCCCCAGGTCAGCGCCCGCGCGCGCAGGCACGCCAGCGGCGCGGCGATGTCGGCGCCGACGAGCTTGGCGACGTCTTCGACCGGCACCGGGTCGCGGTCCGCGCCGGCGAGCAGGCAGGCTTCGAGCACGGCGAGGGTGAAGGTGTCGAGGTCCTCGCAGGCGCGCGCGACCGAGCCCGGCGTGCCGGCCCGGGTGGCCAGCACCGTGCTGTCGGAGGGCGGGGGCGTGGACAGGTCGCGCCGCGTGCGGAGCAGCTCTGCGAGTGCGTCGTCGGACTCCGCACGCAGCCAGTCCGCCAAAGAGGTCGCGGGCATAGAAGACCAGGGTACCGGGCGGTTGCGCTTCGCTGCCGGGCCTCAGGCAGACTGTCTGCGTAAGACCGTCATCGGCTGTGGAGGACGTTGTGGCCAAGGGTGAGAAGAAGCACAAGGGCGTCGACCCGACCTGGCCGGGCGAGGCCGGCGAGCACCCGGTGACCGAGCTCGCGTCCGACCGCCAGGGCGCGCTGTCGCCGTTCGGCGACATCACCTTTCCCCTCGACACGGTGCCCTACGTGCACCCGGAGACCGAGATCAACCGCTGACCGCATAGTTACTGGTCAGTACCGGTATCGGCCCCTCGTGAGGGCGGTCACGGGAGTAGGTTTCCTCCCGTCCCAGCCCACCTTTCCCACCACGGGGGTAGTGCCATGCCGGTTCCCGGTCCCGGATATTCGATCACCGTCCGGGTGGAGGCCCCGGCCTCGGTCACGGCGGCCGGTGACCTGACCGCGGCCGTCGGGCGCGTCGGGGGCGTGCTGACCGCGTTCGACGTCGTGGAGTCCCACTCCGACTCGATCGTGGTCGACATCAGCGCCAACGCGCTGTCGGAGAACCACGCGAACGACATCACCCAGACGCTCGACTCGCTGCCCGGCGTCCGCGTCCGCAAGGTTTCGGACCGGACGTTCCTGATCCACCTCGGCGGCAAGATCGAGGTCACGCCGAAGGTCGCGCTCCGCAACCGTGACGACCTCTCCCGCGCCTACACCCCGGGGGTGGCCCGCGTCTGCCAGGCGATCGCCGCCAACCCCGAGGACGCCCGCCGGCTGACCATCAAGCGCAACACCGTCGCGGTGCTGACGGACGGCTCGGCGGTGCTCGGCCTCGGCAACATCGGCCCGGCCGCGGCGCTTCCGGTGATGGAGGGCAAGGCGGCGCTGTTCAAGAAGTTCGCCGACGTCGACGCGTGGCCGGTGTGCCTGGACACCCAGGACACCGAGGAGATCATCCTGATCGCCAAGGCGCTGGCCCCGGTGTACGCGGGCATCAACCTCGAGGACATCGCGGCCCCGCGCTGCTTCGAGATCGAGAAGCGCCTGCGCGAGCAGCTGGACATCCCGGTGTTCCACGACGACCAGCACGGGACGGCGATCGTGGTCGTCGCGGCGCTGCGCAACGCCTTGCGCGTGGTGGGCAAGAGCATCGAGGACTGCAAGATCGTGGTCAGCGGCGTCGGCGCGGCCGGCTCGGCGATCATCCGCCTGCTGCTGCAGAAGAACCCGGGCGACATCGTCGCGGCGGACATCGACGGCATCGTGCATCCGGCGCGCGGCAACCTCGACGACAACCTGGCCTGGATCGCGTCGCACACGAACAAGGAGCAGGTCAGCGGCACCCTGCACGAGGCACTGGTGGGCGCCGACGTGTTCATCGGCGTGTCGGCCCCCAACCTGTTCGGAGCCGAGCAGGTGGCGACGATGAAGCCGGACGCGGTGGTCTTCGCCCTGGCCAACCCGGACCCGGAGATCGACCCGCTGGAGGCCCAGAAGCACGCCGCGGTGGTGGCGACGGGCCGCAGCGACTTCCCGAACCAGATCAACAACGTCCTGGCGTTCCCGGGCGTCTTCCGCGGCTTGCTGGACGCCAACGCGCACAACATCGACGACTCGATGCTGCTGGCCGCGGCGGACGCGATCGCGGACGTGGTGGACAACGGCAAGCTGAACGCGTCGTTCATCGTGCCGAGCGTGTTCGACAGCGCGGTGGCGCCCGCGGTGGCCGAGGCGGTCCGGAAGGCTGTGCTCGCGGAGCGCTGAGCCTCGGGGTGATCCGCGCCCGCGGCGGCGGCCCGACATCGGGCGGCTGCCAACTCCGGCTGCTCGGCGGTGGCGGCTGCCCGGCATCGGGACGGCTGCTGCGTGGCTGCCCGCCGACAGACGGCTCCGGTTGCCGACGATGGGCGGCTGCCGCTGCACGGTGGTGGCTGCCTGGCATCGGGGCGGCTGCCGCTGCACGGTGGTGGCGGCTGCCTGGCGTCGGGGCGGCTGCTGCGTTGGCGGCTCCCGGCAGAAGGTTCCGGTTGCCGCCCGTTGGCGGCTGCCGCGGCACGCCGGTGGGCGGCTCCGGTTGCCGCCGGTGGGCGGCTCCGGCTGCTCGGCGGCAGGCGGCTGTCGCTGCACGGTGGTGGGCGGCTGTCGCTGCTCGGCGGCAGGCGGCGGCCGCTGCACGGTGGTGGGCGGCTGCCGGAGGTGGCGTCCCCGGCGGCGGGCTGGCCGTCGGTGGGCAGGCTGCCGCGGTCGTCACCTGGTGGTGGGCCAGCCGCCGCGGGGCCTGGGCGCGTGCGTTTCGGCGGATGCCCCACCGGGCGCGCGCCCTCCCGGCGGCCGTGCCCGCCGAGCGTTGACCGCCGCGAACCCGCACCCGCCGTCGCTGACCGGCGAACGTCCCCCGGGGACGCCGCACTCGCGGAGCGCCGAGCCTCAGCTGATCCGCTCCAACAGCCTCACCTCGACCTCCGGAAGTTCCTCGAACCGGGCCTGGCCGTCCGTGGTCACCAGCGTGCGGCCGGTGGCCCGGGCGGTCGCCGCGATGATCAGGTCGTGGGCGCCGCGAGCCTGCCCCGTGCGCTGGAGGTGGGTCAGCAGCTCGGCGTGGTGCTCGACGACGCTCGTCGTGTAGTCCACCACCGGCGTCACCGCCAAGAACTCCGCCAGGAACGCACTGTGCGCCGCCCGGCGGGCCGGGTTCGGGTCGAGCCGCAGCCCCACCTCGTATTCGGTGATCGCCAGGGCCGGTACGGCGACGTCGTCCTCGTCGCCGATCGCTCCCGCGGGCAGCCGTTGCCGTGCGGCGTCGACGAGGATGCCGGTGTCGAGGATCAGTCGCGCCACGGGTCACCGTCCAGCTCCGCCGACGCCGTCTCGCGGACCTTCGTCACGTTCTCCTCGAACTCGCCGCCGACCTCGAGCTTTCCCGCCCAGCGGTGGAACACCGCGCACACCTCGGCGCCGTTCGCGCGCGGCGCGGGCACGATCAGCGCCACCCGCCTGCCGTTGCGGGTGACGACGACCGTTTCGCCCTTCTCCGCTTCGTCGAGCACCGCGGAGAACGACCGGGAAGCTTCCGATGCCGTCAGTTCGATCACGGAATCAGATTATCAGATTCCGGGGTTCTGAACACCGCCGCCGCCGCATTGTCCCCCGATGGTGGAAGTAGCCTCGGCTCGTGAGTGAACTCAGCCACGTCGACGAGACCGGCGCCGCCCGCATGGTCGACGTCTCCGGCAAGACCGCCTCCGCGCGCACCGCGCTCGCCGCCGGCACCGTGCGGACCACCGCCGAGGTGCTGCGGCTGCTGGCCACCGACGGCCTCCCCAAGGGCGACGCCCTCGCCACCGCGCGCATCGCCGGGATCATGGGCGCCAAGCGCGTCCCCGACCTCATCCCGCTGTGCCACCAGATCGCGCTGTCCGGGGTCAAGGTCGAGTTCGTCCTCGGCGAGGCCGAGGTCGGCATCCGCGCGACGGCGAAGACCACCGACGTCACCGGCGTCGAGATGGAGGCGCTGACCGCGGTCGCCGTCGCCGGGCTGACGCTGCACGACATGATCAAGGCCGTCGACCCGGCGGCGACGCTGGACGAGGTCCGCCTGCTCCGCAAGGACGGCGGCAAGACCGGAACCTGGGAGCGGCCGTGAAGCGCAGCGCGCGCGTGATCGTGGCGTCCAACCGCGCCGCGAAGGGCGTCTACGAGGACAAGACCGGCCCGGTGATCGCCGCCTGGCTGGCCGACCGCGGGTACGACGTGCCGGCGCCGGTCGTCGTCGAGGACGGCGACCCGGTGGGCGTCGCGCTGCGGGCGGCGCTGGCCGACGGCGTCGCCGTGGTCCTCACCACCGGCGGCACCGGCATCTCGCCGACCGACCGCACCCCGGACGTCACCCGCGCGGTCCTCGACCACGAGCTGCCGGGCGTCGCGGACGCGATCCGCGCGGCGGGCCTGCCGAAGGTCCCGACGGCGGTGCTCTCGCGCGGCCTGGCGGGCGTGGCGGGCCGGACCCTGGTGGTGAACCTCCCGGGCTCCAGCGGCGGCGTCAAGGACGGCTTGGGCGTGCTGGACGGCATCCTCGAGCACGCCGTCGACCAGCTGGCGGGCGGCGACCACCCGCGCACCTCCGCTCCGGCGCCCGAGGTGCGGGTCGCGCGGGCGCTGGTGACCGAGGAGACGCTGTCGGTCGAGGAGCACGCCCGCCTGGTCGAGGACGACGCGGCGGGCGCGGTGGTGACGTTCGCGGGCGTGGTCCGCGACCACGACGGCGGCAAGGGCGTCCGAGACCTGACGTACGAGGGCCACCCGAGCGCGAGCCAGGTGATCGCCGACGTCGTCGCGGACCTGTCGGCGCGCTGGACCGGCGTCCGCGCGGTGGCCGTGAGCCACCGGCTGGGGGCGCTGACGATCGGCGACGTCGCGCTGGCCTGCGCCGTGGCGGCGGAGCACCGCGGGCAGGCGTTCTCGGCGTGTTCGGAGCTCGTCGACGAGGTCAAGGCGCGGCTGCCGGTGTGGAAGCACCAGCACTTCACCGACGGCACGGACGAGTGGGTCAACTCGCCGTGATCCGGACGCGCTGAGGGCGCCTTTGGTCCTGTCCGGTTCGCCGGGCTGAGGCCGGTTTGCGCGCCCTTGAGAGGCGCTGAGAGGGCGCTGAGCGCCTTGAAGGGTTCCCGGCCAGTCTGAAAGCGGAAAGCGCTGAGGCGGCTGTGCGGGGGCGAGCCTGTCCGCGTCGGGGCGACCCTGCGGCAGCCGGCTTGACCCAGCGAGTTGTCCGCGGCGGGGCGCCTGCGTGACAGCGGGCTTGGCCTCCGGCCCCCGGTATCCAGCTTACCGGCGGGGACCGACAGTTCCGGTGCCCCGGAAACGCGTGAAGGGCTCCCACCGCCCGGGGGATCGGCGGTGGGAGCCCTTTCAGGTCACGGCTCGAGGCCGGACTCGCGCATCACTGCGTGATCGTCACTTGGTGGCGATCTTCTGCCCGACGAGGATCAGGTCCGCGTTCGGGATGTACTTCGCGTTCAGGTCCTGCAGCTTCTGGTAGCCGCCCTGGACGTTGAACTGCTTGGCGATCTTGGACAGGGTGTCGCCCGCCACGACGGTGTAGTCACCGGCCGGGTTGGAGCTGCTCACGCCGGTCGCCGCGGGGGCAGCCGGGGCCGCCTTCTTCGGGGCGGGCGCGGAGGTGCTCTTCTTCGGGGTCACCTTCTTGGTGACCTTGCCGGTGGCCTTGGGGGCCGACGAGCCGCTGCCGCCCTTCTTGCCGCAGACCGGCCAGGCGCCGATGCCCTGACCCTGCAGGACGCGCTCGGCCACGGCGATCTGCTGCTCGCGGGAAGCGTTCGCCGCGCTGCCGGTGCCGCCGTAGGCCTTCCAGGTGCTCTGCGAGAACTGCAGGCCGCCGTAGTAGCCGTTGCCGGTGTTGGTGCTCCAGTTGCCGCTGCTCTCGCACTGCGCGATGGCGTCCCAGTTGGTCGCCGACGCGGGGGTCGCGGCGATCGCGAGGGGAGCGCCGACCGCGATGCCCGCGATGGCGACGCGAGCGACGGTGCGGGTGGCAGCGGACATCTTGCGGTGCTTGCCTCGGTAAGACATTTGGATGCTTCTCGGTTTCCCAGCGCCTACGAACCGGTGTGAGGGTCAGGATCGGGGTCCTGGCGCCGGCCATCCCAGGCCGGCAGGCGAGTCCGACGCACGGCGCGTCTTCGTCGTCCCCTCGTCCCTGTCCGGAAATGCTTTCGCTCGGGGTATGGGTCCGGGGATCCGTCGGACAGGGCTAGGCGCTACGGATTCCCGGTCTTGCTTCGGTCGGTCGGGGCCAACCGAAAAGCGACGGTACGTAACGATGGCCGTGATCGGAAATTATTCGGGGCGTGACCTACGTCACAGTAACGGCACGCAACCCCTGTCGATATGCCTGTTTGTGCAGGTCAGGCGGCCGTTATCTGCCCGTTTCCTCCCCGAGATAAAACACGGATCGTGAGGCTTGCATCACGTGTTTCGGGCAGCGAATGGGCCATTCGCGCCGCCCGGATCGCGATTGGAGCGCGCATCTTATGGGCCTGACCGGCAGGTCGCCAGACTTGACAATCCTGCCTCAGTTGCCCCAAGAGTCACAGCAGTCCCACCTGTTCGTGGGGTTTCCCGACCCGGTCGGAGCGGTGACGGCCGCCACACCCCCGAGCCGACGCCGACGCAGGGCGACGGACCAGGTGAAACAGGTCACCGGAAGGCGTGGTGACCGGTCGCGGTCAGCTTCTCGCGAACGCCCGGAATCGGTGACGCGCCACGCCGGGCGCCGGAAAGCCGGTCGCCGAGCGGTCGGCCGCCGTACCCGAGCGGTCGCCGTTTTACAGGGAAGCCGAAGTCCGCGGACCTCCGCCGGATGGACCAACCCCCGGCTCGCGTGCTTGGAGAGTCGACACGCGTGATCAGAGGGACGACACGCGTGATCAGGGGGACGACACGCCGTGGCGGCCTGCCTGCGCCGTGTCGACCCTTCAATCACGCGTGTCGGCTGCTCGATCACGCGTGCCGACCCTGCGATCACGCGGGTTCGCGGGTGGGTCAGCCGCCGGCGAAGGGAGGGAGGACGTCCAGCTCGGCGCCGTCCCGCAGGGGGCGGGTGAGGTCGCGGACCGCGATGCCGTCCAGGAGGTAGCTGACCGCGTCGAGGATCCGCGGCAGGGAAGAAGGGTGCAGGCGGGCCAGCTCGGCCACCGCGTCGGCGACCGACGCCCCGTCCGGCAGCTGGACCTTCTCCTCGTCCACGCCCGCCGCGGCCCGCGCCGAAGCGAAGTACCGCACCACGATGGTCACCGTCGCCACCTCAACCGCCGATCGCGCTCATCGGCCGGATCGGCTGCGCGAACCCGGCGTCGTTGATCTCGTGCCCGGCGAGCTTGCCCCACATCGTCGCCCGCCAGGCGTCCGCCACCTCCTCATCGCGCGCGCCCGCGCGCACGAGGGACCGCAGATCCGTCTCGTCGTTGCTGAACAGGCAGGAGCGCACCGCGCCGTCGGCCGTCAGCCGCGTCCGCTCGCAGGCCGAGCAGAACGGCCGGGTCACCGACGCGATCACGCCGACGTCGCCGGGGCCGCCGTCGACCAGCCAGCGCTCGGCGGGCGCCCCGCCGCGCGCCTCCGAGGCCGGCGTCAGCTCGAACGACGACGCCAGCATCGAGAGGATCTCGGCCGCGGTGATCATCTCGCCGCGGTTCCAGCCGTGCTGGGCGTCCAGCGGCATCTGCTCGATGAACCGGAGGTGGTAGCCCTCGTCGAGGCAGAACTTCAGCAGCGGCACGGCTTCGGTCTCGTTGAGCCCGCGGATCAGCACGGCGTTGACCTTCACCGGCGACATCCCGGCGTCTCGCGCCGCCGCGAGGCCCGCGAGCACGTGCGAGAGCCGGTCGCGGCGGGTGATCGTCTTGAACAGCTCGGGGTCGACCGTGTCGAGCGAGACGTTGATCCGGTCCAGCCCCGCCTCGGCGAGGCCCGCGGCGCGGCGGGCCAGCCCGATCCCGTTGGTGGTCATGGACAACCGCGGCCGGGGCGACAACGCCGTGATCCGCGCGACGAGGTCCTCGAGGCCCGGCCGGAGCAACGGTTCCCCGCCGGTGAGCCGGATGTCGGTGACGCCGAGCAGCTCGACGGCGATCCGCATCAGCCGGACCAGTTCGTCGTCGGTCAGCACCTGTTCGCCCGGCATCCAGTCGAGGCCTTCCGCGGGCATGCAGTAGGTGCAGCGCAGGTTGCACCGATCCGTCAGGGAAACCCGCAGATCGGTGGCCACCCGGCCGAAGGTGTCGATGAGATGGGGGTTCTCGGGCCTGGGCACGCGAGATGACCCTCGTGTACCGGGGACGCGAGGAAACCCGAGATCCACTGCTGTCATTACGCACAGAGTAGCTCTCCGAACGCCGACTAGGATACTTTGCGCAGTGAGTGGTTCAGTGGACGAACTAACGAGGGCTCGTGACGGAAAAGACTTACCCGGTCGCCGAAGAGGAACTCTTCCGCTTCGCGGAATTGGGCAGGCAAGGCAGCACCTTCACCGTCCTGCGGCACGCCAGGATCGCCGAGCGGATGGGCCTGTCCGGCACCGACCACAAGACGTTCGACCTGGTCATCCAGGCCGGCGGACCGCTCACCGCCGGCCGGATCGCCGGGCTGACCGGCCTGTCCACCGGCGCGGTCACCGGGGTCGTCGACCGGCTGGAGAAGGTCGGCCTGGTCCGCCGCGTGCGGGACCCCGAAGACCGCCGCAAGGTGCTCGTCGAGGTGGTGCCGGGAGCGGAGGAGCGCTTCGCGCCGCTCTTCGAGTCGGCCTTCGACACCCTCCGCGAGACGCTCGCGCAGTTCTCCCCGGCCGAGCGAAAAGCCATCGAGCGTTACCAGAATGTCATCCTCGAACAGCTGCGCGCCGAAGTCATGGGCAATTCGCGCCCCGCATAGCTTTTCCTCAACTGCGGAGATAATGTCTGCGGCATGCCGCAATTTCGGTTGTCCGAGGCCGCGCGCCTGCTCGGCGTCAGCGACGACACCGTCCGGAGGTGGGTGCGCGCGGGGCAGCTGACCGCGACCGACGACGCCGCCGGCCGCAAGGTCGTGGACGGCGCCCAGCTCGCCGGGTTCGCCCGGGCGCAGGCCGCCGCGCCCGACGACCCGTCCGCGGTCGGCCGGTCCGCCCGCAATAGGTTCGTGGGGCTGGTCACCGAGGTGATCGCCGACAAGGTGATGGCCCAGGTGGAACTGCAGTGCGGGGCGCACCGCGTGGTGTCCCTGATGAGTACGGAAGCCGTCCGCGAGCTGGGCCTGCGCCCCGGCGTGCTCGCGGTCGCGGTGGTCAAGGCGACCACTGTCGTGGTGGAAACACCGGAAGGAAGTCGATGAAGAAACTTGCCCTCGCTGTGGCCGCCGTCGCCCTGTTCGCGGGCGCGTGCAGCAGCTCGGACGAGCCCAGCACGCAGACCGGCGGGTCGTCCGTCACCGCGCCCGCGCCGAAGGGGGCCGCGAACGCCGGCGGTGGCACGCTGACCGTGTTCGCCGCCGCGTCGCTCACCGAGTCGTTCACCGCGCTCGGCAAGGCGTTCGAAGCCAAGCACCCCGGCACCACCGTGAAGTTCAGCTTCGCGGGCTCGTCCGGCCTGGTCCAGCAGCTGACCAACGGCGCCAAGGCCGACGTCTTCGCCTCGGCCGACCAGGCCAACATGGACAAGGCCGTCCAGGGCGGCGTGATCGACGGCCGGCCGACGGTCTTCGCGACCAACAAGCTCGCCATCGCGGTCGCCCCGGGCAACCCCAAGGGGATCAAGTCCTTCGCGGACCTGAACAAGGCCGGCCTGACCGTGATCACCTGCGCCCCGCAGGTGCCGTGCGGTTCGGCGACCAAGAAGGTCGAGACGGCGACCGGCGTCACGCTCAAGCCGAAGAGCGAAGAGCAGGACGTCAAGCAGGTGCTGAACAAGGTCGCTTCCGGTGACGCCGACGCGGGCCTGGTCTACGTCACCGACACGACGTCGGCCGCGGGCAAGGTCGACAAGGTCGACTTCCCCGAGGCGGCCCAGGCGGTCAACAGCTACCCGATCGCCGTGGTCAAGGGCGGCCAGAGCGCGCTGGCCAAGGAGTTCGACGACTTCGTCCTCGGGGCCGAAGGCAAGACCGAGCTGGGCAAGGTCGGGTTCGGCCCTGCGCAGTAAGCGGTCCTCCGACGGCCGGCCGGGATCCGTCCCGGCCGGCCGTTCGCGCGTCCCGTGGGTCCTGGCCGTCCCGGCCACCCTCGCGCTGGCCCTCGTCGTCCTCCCGGTCGTCGGGCTCCTGGTCCGCTCGGACCTGACGCGGCTGCCGTCGCTGATCGCCACGCCGTCGTCGTGGCACGCGCTGCGGCTGTCGCTGCTCACGGCCGCGTTGTCCACACTGGCCTGTGTGCTGCTCGGCGTGCCGCTGGCCGTCGTGCTGGCCAGGGCCCGCTTCCGCGGGGTCCGGCTGCTGCGCTCGATCGTGCTGCTGCCGCTGGTCCTGCCGCCGGTCGTCGGCGGCCTCGCGCTGCTCTACCTGCTCGGCCGCAAGGGCTTCCTCGGCGCGCTGATCACCGCGCTGACCGGGGAGTCCGTCCCGTTCACCACGACCGCCGTCGTCATCGCGCAGACGTTCGTCGCGATGCCGTTCCTGGTCGTCAGCCTCGAAGGCGCGCTGCGCGGCTCCGGCGACCGCTACGAGCAGGTCGCCGCGACCCTCGGCGCGCGCCCGTGGACCGTCTTCCGGCGCGTCACGCTGCCGCTGCTGCTGCCCGCGCTCGGCTCCGGCGTCGTCCTCAGCTTCGCCCGCGCGCTCGGCGAGTTCGGCGCCACGATCACCTTCGCCGGCAGCCTCGAAGACGTCACGCGCACGCTGCCGCTCGAGGTCTACACGCAGGCCGAAGTGGACATCGACAGCGCCGTCGCGCTCTCGCTGCTGCTCATCGTCGTGGCGGTGGTCGTGATCGCCGTCGCGCGGCCGCGCTCGTGGGAAGGCGGCCTCCGGTGAGCCTGACCGCCCGGATCGCCGCCGTCCGCGGCTCGTTTTCGCTGGACGTCGACCTCGACGTGCCCGCCGGAACCGTGCTGGCCCTGCTCGGCCCCAACGGCTCGGGGAAGTCGACGGTGCTGGGCTGCCTGGCCGGGCTGATCACGCCGGCGGCGGCGGAAATCACTGTGGCCGGCCGCGCGCTGGCCGGCGTCGCGCCGCATCGCCGCGGGATCGGCCTGCTTTCCCAGGACGCCCTGCTCTTCCCGCACCTTTCGGCGGCGGACAACGTCGCCTTCTCGCCGCGCTCGACCGGCGCCGGCCGCCGCGCCGCCCGCGAGCGCGCCTTCTACTGGCTGGCCGAAGTGGACGCCGTCGCGCTGGCCGACCGGCGGCCGGGACAGCTGTCGGGCGGGCAGGCCCAGCGCGTCGCGATCGCCAGGGCCCTGGCCGCCGAACCGGATCTCCTGCTGCTCGACGAGCCCTTCGCCGCCCTCGACGTCGACGCCGCGCCGGCGATCCGCGGCCTGCTGCGGCGGGTGCTCAAGACCGGGCCGACGACCGTGCTCGTCACGCACGACCCGCTGGACGCGCTCGCGCTCGCCGACCACGTCGCGGTGCTGAACGACGGCCGGATCGTCGAACGCGGCCCGACCCGGGAGGTGCTTTCGGCCCCGCGGACGGCGTTCACCGCGCGGATCGCCGGCCTGAACCTCGTGGCCGGGACCGCGGTGACCGAAGGGCTGCGGACGGCGTCCGGCGAGGTCGTCAGCGGCCTCCCGGCGGCCGACGTGGTGCCGGGCGAGCCCGCGGTGGCGGTGTTCGCGCCGAACGCCGTCGCCGTCTACCCGCACGACGGCGAGCACCGCGGCAGCCCGCGCAACACCGCCGACGCCGTCGTCGCGGCCCTGGAGCCGCACGGGCCGGTGATCCGGGTCCGGGCCGAGGCCGGCGGCTGGGCCCACGGCCTCACCGCCGACCTCACCCCGGCCGCCGTCGCCGAGCTCGCCCTGGAGCCCGGCTCGGCGGTGACGCTCTCGGTGAAGGCCGCGACCGTGGCGATCCACCCGGCCGCGGCCTCCTGACCGGCGGGGATCAGGCCGCGTCGTCGTGGTGGTGGCCGCCGCCGGGGTGGACGTGGAACTTGGCCACCGCCGGCGGGTGCACGACGAACGGCCGCATCATGCCCTCGTCCTCGTGGTCGAGGATGTGGCAGTGGTACATGAACTCGCCGGTGCCACCGCCGAACTGCCCGGCGACGCTCACCCACTGGCCGGGGTTCACGATGATCGTGTCCTTCCAGCCCTCCTCGTACTTCTCCAGCGGGACGTCGGTGAAGCCGTCGATCGGCGCCGTCGTCCGCGCGCCGGCCTGGTCGAACGTCGTCGTGAAGCGCCGCCGGAACAGCGCCTGGAACTCCGTCAGGTGGATGTGGATCGGGTGGGCCGGCCCGCCGTTCGCCACGTGCAGGATGTTCCACACCGCCCACCGGTCGTGGTCGATGAAGACGCCGGTGGTGTCGTCGAAGATCCGCCCCACCATCCGGAACGTCTTCAGGCCGCCGTTCGGGTCCTGGAGCTGGATGATCCCCTCGCCGCCCGGGTCCGCCTCGACCTGCTCGAGGTCCCACATCTCCGGGTGGCCCGCCTGGTTGAGCAGCAGCGCGACCCAGACGTGGTCGTGGTCCTCGGGCAGCGTCGTGCCGTGCTGCAGCCGGACGTACGACGTCGAGATCTTCTCCGGCAGCGTGAACGGGTCGTGCCGGGGCCGGCCGTCGACCCGGAACTCCATCAGGTCCGGCTCGACGCCGCCCAGCCGCGGGTCGGCGTTGCGCAGCTTGAGCTTCCGCCCCGGGAAGCGGCTGAAGTCGATGAGGACGTCGAAGCGCTCGGCCGGGGCGACGGTCAGGCCGCCGGTGGGCAGCGGCGCCGGTGCGGGCAGCAGGCCGCCGTCGGTGCCGATCAGGCGGACGGCGTCGTTCACCGGGTTGTTGTCCTCGTCGACCAGGTTCAGCGTGTAGAACCGCGAGTTGGCCGCGTTGAGCAGCCGGAAGCGGTACCACCGCGGGTCGACGTCCAGGTGCGGCCAGATCACGCCGTTGACCAGGTTGAACGGGCCCGAGAACGGGATCGCCGGGCCGCCGGGGATGACCGGGAACTTGAACAGCAGCTGTCCGGTGAGCGCGCCGGTCGCCGGGTCGGTGTCGAGGTTCCGGTCGGTGATGATCAGCGGGATCTCGCGGTCGCCGTGCGGCAGGCCGAGCGCGTCCTCCTCGTCGTCGCGGATGAGGTACAGCCCGGCCAGGCCCGTGTGGACGTTGAAGCGCGTGATCGCCATGGCGTGGTCGTGGTACCAGAGCGGCATCGCCGGCTGGCGGTTCGGGTACTCGGCCAGCTGGGACGTCCCTTCGAGGCCGGCGTTGTGCGCCCAGCCGTCGTTGCCGGCGTTGGTGCGCGCGCCGTGGAGGTGGACGACCGTCCACGCGGGCAGGTCGGCGACGCCCTCGACGATCGAATAGCCCTCCTTGTCCAGTTCGCGGCCCGGACGGCTGGTCGGCGCGCTCGCCAACGGGCCCTGAACGGCGACGAGCGGGAACGCGCCGTCGATTTCGTTCGACCACGAAATCCGCAGCTGCCGGCCGCTGCGCACTTCGATCGTCGGACCCGGGAAATGTCCCGCGTACGTCCACAACGTACTTTCGGGCAATTCCGAGTGCAGCCGCTGCCGCTTGGTCACCATCGGAATGGTGATCGTTTCCCGGCCGCGTGGCCGGAACACTGGTGGAATGCGGAGTGGGTCGAGGAACTTGGTGAGTCCCCAGTTCGGCCCGGTGATCGGCTCGGCCGCCGCCGGGCGCTCGATGATTTCGGTCATGATTCTCCCCCTTCGGAACGGGGGCAGGAAGAATTGCGCGGCGGCGCGCACGCCGTCGACGTCGAAAAGTATTCCCCCGAACCCCCTCGGTGACCGGCAACGCGACTCCCCTCGCGATACCGGCAATTCCAACTGTAGCCCTTTTCGGCGTATCACGCAGGTGTCTCGCGCGCGTGATAGGTTCCGCACCATGAGCGAACGCCGCTGGACGTACCTCTCCGACATGGACGGCGTCCTGGTGAAGGAGGAGCACCTCGTCCCGGGGGCCGACGAGTTCCTCGCCGAGCTGAAGGCGAACGGCATCGACTTCCTGGTGCTGACGAACAACTCGATCTACACCCCGCGCGACCTGCGGGCGCGGCTGGAGCGCACCGGGCTCGACATCCCCGAGGAGTCGATCTGGACCTCGGCCCTGGCGACCGCGAAGTTCCTCTCGTCGCAGCGGCCGAACGGCTCGGCGTACGTCATCGGCGAAGCGGGCCTCACCACGGCGCTGCACGAGGTCGGCTACGTGCTGACCGAGCGCGACCCCGACTACGTCGTGCTGGGCGAGACCCGCACGTACAGCTTCAGCGCCATCACGCGCGCGATCCGGCTGATCGAGGGCGGCGCGAAGTTCATCGCGACCAACCCCGACGCGACCGGCCCCAGCCTGGAGGGCTCGATGCCGGCCACCGGGTCCGTCGCGGCGCTGATCGAGAAGGCCACCGGCCGCTCGCCGTACTACGTCGGCAAGCCGAACCCGCTGATGATGCGCTCGGCGCTGCGGCGGCTGGGCGCGCACTCGGAGTCGACGCTGATGATCGGCGACCGGATGGACACCGACGTGCACTCGGGCATCGAGGCCGGCCTGCAGACCATCCTGGTGCTCACCGGCATATCCACCCCGGAGTCGGCCGAACGCTATCCGTACCGGCCCACGCTGGTGATCGACTCGATCGCCGACCTGATCGGGCGAACCCAGGACCCGTTCGGCGAAGGCTGACCGCGAGGCGGCTGGCCACAGGGCATATCGTCAGCGGATGAGCAAGTCGACGTACGTCGTCGGCGACGTCCACGGCCACCGTGACGAACTCGCCGACGCGCTGAGATCCGAAGGCCTGGTCGACGAGGAGGGCAACTGGTCCGGCGGCGAGGACCAGCTGTGGTTCCTCGGCGACTTCGTCGACCGCGGCCCGGACGGCGTCGGCGCGATCGACCTGGTCATGCGGCTCGAGGCGCAGGCGGCCGAGGCCGGCGGCCAGGTCCAGACGCTGCTGGGCAACCACGAGATCCTCGCGCTGGGGATGTACCACTTCGGCGACGAGCCGGTCCCGTCGGACTTCGGCCCGCGCAGCTTCGCCCGCAGCTGGGAGATCAACGGCGGCCTGCTCTCGGACCAGGACCGGCTGACCCCCGAGCACATCGAGTGGCTGACCGCGCGCCCGCTGGCCGCCGTCGCCGCCGATCACCTGCTCCTGCACTCGGACACGCTGGAGTACCTCGACTGGGGCTCGTCGGTCGACGAGATCAACGAGGCGGCTCGCGACATCCTCGAGGGCAGCGACATCGAGGCGTGGTGGGACGTCTGGCGCCGGATGACGACGCGCTACGCCTTCCGCGGCCCGGACGGCGAGGAAAACGCCCAGAAGCTGATGGACGCCCTCGGCGGCACGCGGATCGTGCACGGGCACAGCGTCATCGCCGACCAGCTGGGCATCCACCCGACCCAGATCGAGGGCCCGTTCCTGTACGCGGGCGGCAAGGCGCTGGGCGTCGACGGCGGCCTGTTCGTCGGCGGGCCGTGCCTGGTGGTCGAGCTGCCGTTCTCGCCGGAGTCCTAGGCGATCTCGACGATCTCCTTGCCGAGGGGCACGAGCGACACCGGGATCAGCTTGAAGTTCGCGATGCCGAGCGGGATGCCGACGATCGTGATGCAGAGCGCGATGCCGGTGAAGACGTGCCCGAGCGCCAGCCACCACCCGGCGAAGACGAACCAGACGACGTTCCCGACGCACGACGCCGCGCCGGCGTCCCGGCGGTCGACGATGGTGCGGCCGAACGGCCAGAAGGCGTAGCGCGCGATCCGGAACGACGCCAGCCCGAACGGGATGGTGACGATCAGGATGCAGCAGATGACGCCGGCGATCAGGTAGCCGACGGCCATCCAGAAGCCGCACAGGACGAGCCAGATGATGTTCAGCAGCGTGCGCATCAGACGTGCAGCTCCCCGCTCAGGACGGTGACGGCCTGGCCGGCGAGGTGGACGCGGTCGCCGTCCTGGCGGGTTTTCACGATGCCGCCGCGGGAGGAGGCTTGCTCGCCGGTGAGTTCCTTCTGGCTCAGCCGTTCGGACCAGTAGGGCGAGAGGATGCAGTGCGCGGAGCCGGTGACGGGGTCTTCGTCGATGCCGACGCCGGGGGCGAAGAAGCGGCTCACGTAGTCCGTTTCGTCGCCTTGCGCGGTCACCAGGAGCCGTCCGGTCCAGGTGTCCTTGAGCCGGCCGAGGTCGGGTTCAAGGGCGCGGACCGTCTCGGCGTCTTTCACGACGGCGAAGAGGTTCTCGACGCCGCGGCCGGTGTACATGAGCTCGGTTCGGGGCAGGATCTCGGACAGGTCGTCGTCGGTGGGGCGCGGCGGGTCGGAGGGGAAGTCCAGCTCGACCCAGCCGTTTTCGGCTTTGGCGCGCAGCTCGCCGCTTTTGGTGACGTAGGTCTGTTCCCCGCCGAGAACGTGCGTGACGGCGAGGGTGGCGTGTCCGCAGAGGGCCACCTCGACGGCGGGGGTGAACCACCGGAGCGACTTCGTCTTTCTGACGAAGAAAGCGGTCTCGGCGTGCTTCATCTCGGCGGCGACGGCCTGCATCCAGGCGGGGTCGGCGGGCTCGTCCAGCAGGACGACCCCGGCGGAGTTCCCGGAGAAGGCGCGATCGGTGAAGGCGTCGACGATGAAGAAGCGCATGTCACCAATGTAGCCGGGCTATTTCGGGTTTCCCTCGGGTCTGTCCCTTAGGTAGTCTCCCCGATGGTCGGCTTGACGACCTTTTCGCCGTCGGGCCCGCGTTCGGGCTTGAGATCGAAGACCTCGTCGTCGACGGCGTACTTGTTCTTGTGTTCTTTGTCGTCTTCCTTCTTTTTCCCGGCCGCCCCCGGAGCGGCGGCCCCGGTGCCGCTTTTGCCCTTGGCCGCGGCGGCCGCGGTCGCCCCGCGCTCGAGCCGTTCACCGGTCTTGCTGCCGGTTTTGGCGCCTTCTTTGGCACTGTCTGAGCTGCCGGGGCTGCCGGCGCTCCCGGACACCCGCGACCCGGCGAACCCGGAGCCGGCCCGCCCGGTGCTCTTCCCGCGGACGGTGTCCCCGCTGGTCGTCGACCCACCGCCGGCGGTGGTCCCGGGCATGGCGAGCCCGTCGGGCGTGACCCGGCCGAAGGTGCCGGCCGCGGGGGCGGCGCGGAAGTTGGTGTTGCCGCTGAAGGTGCCGGTGCCGCTGCTGCTCCCGGGGGGCACGTAGGTGGGCGGTGGGGTGGGTGCCGGGCCGCCCGGCCCTCCCGGCACTCCTGCCCCGCCGGTGCCGGCCGGTCCGCCGGGGACGAAGGTGCCGGTCGTCCCGCCGGTCCCGCCGCCGATGGTGGGGGTGCCGGTGAAGCCGGTGCTGCTGGTGCCGTGGAACCCGCTGACCGAGGTGGAGTCACCTTGCCCGAGCTGAGGAGGCGGGGTGTAGGTGGGCTGGGTACTGGCGGTCTCGTGGTAGGTGGAGTCAAGACCTTGCAGGACCTGAACGGCTTGCTGATGAGCGGCATCGGCCTGCTGCTGCTTGGCGGCGACGTTGTTCATGGTCTGCGTCGCCCCGGTGACGTCACCGGCCAGGTACTGCTTGGTGGCTTTGTCGATTTCGGTCTGCTGGTTGAACCCGGTGGGTTCGGGCATGTTCTTCTGCGCATAATCGGCAGCGGCCGCCTGCTGCGAATACCGGTTGGAACTGAGCTGGGCGGCGTTCGCGGTGTCACCCGTGTAGGTGGCGGTGTTCTGGAAGAAGTTGTGCGCCTGCGCGGCGCCGGAACCCTGCCACTGGATCTCGCTCGAGTTGACGGCGTCGGTCGCCGCGTTGGAGACGTCGGCCAGCCAGTTGCCGAGTTTGTTGGCCACCCGGCCCCGGTCATCGAGGTCCTGCGGCCGCATGTTGTCGTGGACCATGCCGTACAGCTCTTCATGCGTGCTGGAGGCGTAGTTCTGCCCCGGTGCGGGCGCATCGCCGCGGGTGGCTTGGTTGTGCAGCAGCTGTTTGCCTTGCTCGACCGAGTACTGCGCGGCCTGATTCTCGGTTTGCGGCGTCACCCCGGCGCGGGCGTCCCCTTGGTCCTCGGCGCCGTAGTGGTGCACGTTCTGCTGCAGCTTCTGTTGTGTCTGCGCGTAGAAGTCGCCTTCGTACTGGCGATGTTCGGCGTGCTCGCGAGCCATGGTCACCCCTCTCGACACCGTGCGTACCCAGGTCAACTGTAGTAGTGGCGATTGGCCATGTCAGCAGATCAGTGACGTCGGCGACCTGTCAGCGGAAGGTCTCAGCCGTTCGAGGGAACGGGTTCGATCTCGGTCGAAACGTCGTTGGCCACTTCGTGGCCCGCGACTTCGGTTTCACCGCCATGGAAACGGCATAGGAACCGGTGCCACCCAGAGCGTCGCACTATGGGTTAGTCCCCGTGCCGGTGCGAGGGCGTGGGTGTCCTCAGGAGTCGGGAGGGAGCAGTTTCTCGACCTTGATCGCGATCGCCGTCACACGGTCGCACGCCTCCTGCGTCGTGCCGTGGCCGGAAAGGGAGACGAGCGCCCGTGAGTTCGGCTTGACCTCGATGGAGATGGTGCACTGGCCCGTGGCGCCGATGCCTTCGCGTTCGATGATTGCGTTTCGGGGCCCGACGTGGCCTCGTGATGCTTTCGAGGGGGCCGGGATGTTCTGGTCGTAACCGGCGTTGTCTTGGAGCGCCACGCCGACATTGGCGTCGCCTGGTTTGTTCGAAGCGCAGCTTCGCTCGCGGTCGACGGTCCCCGGGGTGGCAGCCGGGAACCCGTCGTCCGCCAGGACCTGGTCGACGATCGTGCAGGGGTGCAAACGCGTGAACGGATTGTCACCACTGCCACCGCTCGGTTCGGTCGTGGACGCGCTGCTCGAAGAGGTGCCCGCAGCTTGCGGCGTACCCGCCACTTCGCTGCCGCAGGCGCTCAGCGCGATCGTCACGGTGACCAAGGTCAGGGCGGTGACTGCTCGAGTCATGACCCCGAACACCATGGGTAGGTCACGCGCCGGGAGCCATGGTCACTCGCCCTCGCGAAGCTTGGCGAAGGTCTGGCTGTGCGCGTCTTCGGTTTCGCGGTAGTTCTTGCGCGCGATCTCGAGCGCTTCGCGGACCTGCTTGAACCCCTCGGAGAGCAGCTCGAGGTTGGGGACGAGCGACTCGGGATCGCCCGCCGCGACCTTCACGTTGAAGTTGGCGACCTGACCGGCGTAGTCGCTGCCGCCCATCTGCGCTGCAAGGCTGAGTACGTGCAGGTCGCGACGGATGCTGTTGTACCCGTCGATGAAGGTGTCACACACCTTCCGATAATGCTCAAGACCTGCCTCGTTGATGGTGAATCCGCCGCTCTCGGCAAGTGCTTTGAACTGCTGGGCGCCTTCATTCACCCGCTTCGCGCCCTCTGCATCGAGCGGAACGTCGAGGAGGTTCGACAGGAAGTTGTTCCCGGCGTCGCCGGCTGGTGGCGTGGGAGGTGGCCCTCCGAACTGCGCTCCTGATGCCATCGCGCCCTCCCAAGGCGTGGTCGATCTCTGATCACCCTCTGTGTCGACCTAGTACTGTAGTAGTGACTGCGCTTCGTGTCACTGTTCGCTGAGTCGCTATTTCGGCAGGAGCGGCTCGACCTTGGTCGCGACGTCGTTGACGTCCGAACAAGCCTGCTCCGTGGTGCCGAAACTCAGGGTCACCGATACGGCAGCCCGTGACTTCGGTTTGACCTCCATCGCGATGGCGCACTGACCTTTGGCGCCGATGGGTTCCCGCTCCTGAACGGCTGGGCGGTCGTTGACCGTGCCGGTCGAGGCCTTGCTGGGGTCTGCGATGTTTTCGTTGATCGTCTGACCGGCGTGCAAGGAGAGGGTCACGCCGATCGTCTCGTCGCCGACCTTCTTCTCGGTCGTGCAACTGCGCGCCGCATCGGCAGTGGTAGGCGCGGCTGCGGGATAGCCCTGACCGCTGAGCGCCTGGTCGAGCGTGGGACACGGCTTCATGGCCCCGAACGGGTTATCCGCGGTCGCTCCGCTTGGTTGGGTTGCCGACGAGCTGCTCGAAGGCGTGTCCGCGGCTTGTGGCGTACCTCCGACCTTGCTGTCGCAGGCGCTCAGCGCGAGCGCCGATGCGGCCAAGGCGAGGACGGTGGCGCGAAGGCGAACTGCTCGGGTCACGACCTGAACACTACGGGTAGATCACGCACCGGGGCGAGGACGCACGTCACCGGTGGGTCGTCTCCTCGATGCGCTCGTGCAACCACCCTCTCAGGTGTCCTCCGTCCGACGGGACGAACCTGAGGCGGGACTCGCCACCGGACAACGGCTCCGTAAACGTCAAATACCGGCCGCCGTCGGTGTCGACGAATGTCACCGTGCCCACCGGGCGGAGGTTGCCCTGGCCCATTCGGGTCGACAGCTCGAACGTGCCGTGGCGGTGCGGGGCCCACTGTGCGTAGTCGCGCAACGCTTCGGTGTCCGGTGGCCGGTTCGGGCCCACCGTCGACGTCACCGGGGCCACCGGCAGCGGCCCGTACCGGGGGAGGATGCCGATCAGGGCGTCGACCAGGTGGTCGGGGCGGATCTGGACGAAGTTGATCCCCTCCGGCACCAGTTCCGAGTACACGCCCAGGCCGTGGCCGATCGTCGCTCGGTAGAACACCTGGCGGGCGTCCGTCACCTCGGCCGCTCGGACGATGATCAGCACGTCCGGCTGGGTCCACGCCCGGAGCGTCTGCTCGACCTCGATGTCCAGCTTCTCCGGCCCCGCCAGGCCGCGCTCGCGCATTGCGTCCCACGCCGCTGCCAGGATGCGCTCGTTCTCCTCCAGCGTGTGGCCCGGGCTGCGGATCTCGAACGGGTGCCAGTTCGCCGGGAGGCCCGTGCGCCGGATCGCGGCGGCGACCTCCGTCAAGCCCAGCGAGAATTCCTCCGGCACGTCCGCGAGCGTAGCGGAACTCCTCAGATGTCGAGCTGACGAACGCCCGTCTCGCGGAACGTCACCCGGCCGGCCGTCGCCCGTCCGCGGAGGCGGACTATTTCGTGTGGCTGCAAGCCGATCGCCACTCCGAACGCCTCCACGCTCGGGAAGCCGCCCTGCCGCCGGCGCAGCTCCACCGCCGAAGCCGCGCGTTCCGGAGTCATCCCCGGCAGGCCCGCCAGATCCGGCTCCGAGGCCACATTGACGTCCACCGAAGGAGCCGGAGGAGCCGGAGGAGGCGCCAACGGCAGCTCATAAGCCTCGAGGACGTCGTTCTGCCGCAGCTCCCGCGTCCCCAGCCCCACCGTGAACACCCGCGACCCCGCCGACGACGCAACCGCGATCCCGTCCCGTGCCAGCGAAAGCACCGGCAGCCCCGAAGCGATGAGCGTGTGCCGCTCGTTGAACGTCGTCCCGATCGGGCGCAGGACCCGGACCCCGATCCCCACCGTGAACGCCGCGCTCCGCCCCTCCGGCACCTCGACCGCCGCCACCTGTGCGCCGGTACCGAGGTCGGTGACGCCGTGCACCACCGCGGTCCCGGCGCGCTGCTCCCCGGCGTCACCGGCCGGGAACGCCGTCAGCGTGTCCCCGGCCAACGGCGGTACGTCGCATTGGAAGCCCAGCAACACCGTCGCCGGCCGGCCCGGCCGCAGTTCGTCGAGCGGTCCCGCCGGCCCGAACAGCCCGAGCACCCGCATCGGCTGGCCGCCGCGCGACGACGCACACAGCGCACCGAACCGCAGGACGCCCTCCCGGACGGCCACCTGCGCGTGGAACCCCGTCAGCGGCTCGAAAGCCGGCGCCACCACCGTCGCCACCCCCTCCGGGCGGCTCAGGTCCGGCCCGACGACGTCGTCCGTGTACAGCTCCAGCGCGTCGCCGTTGCCGAGGTCCCGCCGCCCGACGGCGACGAACACGTCCTTCAGGAACCCGGCGTCGGTCACCGGTTCGACTTCGCTGGAGAAGAACTTCTTCCGCACCATGATCCCCAGGCGCAGGTTGTCCTCCAGCACCCGGTCACCGCGCACCAGCCGCGCGCGGGCGCCGCGGACCGCGCGCCCCGTGCTCACCTGCCCTCCGGGCAGCTCGCCGAGGCCGGGGACGGTGACCGAGTCGTGGATCGCCTTGCCGAACTCGATCAGCCCGACCCTGGTCTCGGTCACGACGTGGCGGCCAGCGTGACGCTGATCGACTGGTCGGCGTTGACCCGCTCGGACTCGACGCGCATCCCCGCCTGCCCCGCCCGCTCCTTCAGCCGGGCCAGCACCGCCCGCTGCACTTCGGCCGCGTACGCCTCGTCGACCGACAACACCAGCCGCGAAGCTTCCGCAGGCACCAGGCCAGGCCCGTCGACGTGCGCCACCTGGACGCCTTCGGGGCCGTAGCCGAACGTGATCCGCCGCCCTTCCCAGGCGGCGATGACGGTGGTGCCGTCGTCGGTCACCTGGGCTCGCAGCCCGGCCAAAGCGCGCGCGAGGAGATCCCGGTGGCGCATCCGCGTCCGCACGGTGACGACCCCCGGCCGCGCCTGCGCGTGCGCGGCGATCGTGGCGGCGTCGAGCTGGGCCAGTGCCGCACTGCGCAGCTTGAGCGTGACACTCATCGGCGTTCCCCTTCGAGCAGCGCTTCGAGTACTTCGGTGGTGGCGAACCCGTTCAGCTCGATCGCGCCATCGGGGGCGATCGTCAGTTCCAGGCGGTTCGGGGTGCTGAAGATCGACTCGTCGTAGCGGTCGGTCAGGAAGTGGAACCGCTGGTTCGCCGAGCCCGCCCACGGCCGGGACGGCTCGGGCCGGTCCGCCAGGAACGGCCCGTCCACCAGCAGATCCGTCGACTCCAGCAGCAGTGACGGCGGCAGGCCCTCCAGGACGTGTCCGGTGAAGGTCATCACCGACAACCCCTCGGCCCGGACCGCCGCGGCGAACCGACCCAGCGGCTCGGCCTGGTCGAACGGTTCACCGCCGAGCAGCGTGACGCCTTCGATCCCCGAGACAGCCAGCACCCGGGCGGCCAACTCCGGCCACGACAGGGAAAACCCGCCGCGGGTCGTCCACGTCTGCGGGTTGAAACACCCCGGGCAGCGGACCGAACACCCCTGCGTCCACACGGCACACCGCGCACCCGGGCCTTCGGCGAGGGTGACGTCGACGATCCGGTGCAGGTTCAGGAGTTCC
The DNA here is from genome assembly GCF_053586895.1 of Amycolatopsis sp. NPDC003731. Lineage (NCBI taxonomy): Bacteria > Bacillati > Actinomycetota > Actinomycetes > Pseudonocardiales > Pseudonocardiaceae > Amycolatopsis > Amycolatopsis sp. NPDC003731. Next base: position 38,759 of record NZ_JBSFNC010000050.1, read on the forward strand.
ATTGCGACTGCTGCTGCGAAGCGGTGTCTTCCGCCGAAGCGGACGTGCGCCGGTAGTCCTCGGTGAACTCCGACGTCTCGGTCTCCGCGCCGAGCAGGTCCTCCAGCAGCGGGATGTAGTCGAGGCACTTCGACCCGGTCACGCCGTGGGTCTCGGCGCTGATCGAGCCGTCCTTGCCGATCGTCACGGTCACGCGATGCGTCATACGTCGATCGTCCTCCCACTCGGTGACGCCGGTGGCGGCGCGACGGGCTCGGGATCGCCGGTGTCCGTGGCGGCCACGGCCCTGGTCTCCGCCCAGTTCCGGATGGCCAGGATCTCGTCGGCCTGGGTGACCGACAGCGGCACGGTCGACTTCACCGCCCGCACCAGGTCGTCGCGGCGCAGCGGCCGCTTCTCGGCGAACGCGTCGACCAACCCGGACAGCACGGCCTGCTCGATCTCGGCGCCGCTGTAGCCCGCGCTGACGTCGGCGAGCTCGGCGAACAGCGCGTCGTCGAGCCCCAGTTCGCTGCCCACGAACGGATCGGTGACGCGCTTGCGCAGGTGGATCCGCCAGATCGCGGCGCGCTCGGGCGCCGAGGGCAGGTCGACGAAGAAGATCTCGTCGAACCGGCCCTTGCGCAGGAACTCCGGCGGCAGCGAGCCGACCTGGTTCGCCGTCGCCATCACGAACACCGGCGCCGACTTCTCCTGCATCCAGGACAGGAACGTGCCGAAGACGCGCCGCGCGGTGCCGCCGTCGCCCCCGCCGCCCGCGCCGGCGAGGCCCTTCTCGATCTCGTCGACCCACAGCACGCACGGCGCGATGCCTTCCGCGGTGTGGATGACCGTGCGGATGTTCTTTTCGCTGGAACCCACGAGCCCGGCGAAGACGCGCCCGAGGTCCAGACGCAGCAACGGCAGCCGCCACATGTTCGCGACGCACACCGCGGACAGGCTCTTGCCGCAGCCGGGGACGCCGGTGAGCAGCAGCCCCTTCGGCGCCGCGAGGTTGTACGCCGACGCCGCGGGCGTCCACGTGCCGGTGCGCTTGGTCAGCCAGCGCTTGAGCCGGTCGAGGCCGCCGACGGCGTCGAAGCTCGTCTCCGCCGGCACGATGTCGAGCATCCCGGACCGCCGCACGGCCTGGCGCTTCTCGGCGAGGATCAGCTCCAGGTCGCTCGGATCGAGCCCGCCGCCTTCGACCAGGGCCCTGGCGAACGCGTTTTCGGCCTCGGGCAGCGTGAGGCCGCGCGCGGCGGCGACGATCATGTCCCGGTCGTCCCGGTCGATGTGATCCGGACGTTCTGCCGGTGCGCGGCGACCATGCTGTCCAGCAGCTCGCCGATCTGGCGCTGGTCGGGCAGCGGGAAGTCGACGACGGTCGCGTCGTGCTCCAGCTCCGGCGGCACGGGCAGCGACGGCGACACGAGGATCAGGCTCAGCGGCACCGGCCGGGTCTTGAACGCGGCCGCGAGCTCCCGCAGCCGGCGCACGACGTCGGGATCGGGCCGGTGCCCGCCCTCGGACACCAGCGACGGGTGCAGGTCGGCGAACACGAAGACGGCGGGCTCACCCCAGCCGTAGACGCGCTCGAGCGCGGCGGCCGCGGTGCGCGTCTCGCTGATCGGCGGGCCGCCCGCGGGGGCCAGCCCGGTGGTCGACGACCAGACGTAGACGCGCCGCGGGGTCCGCAGCCGGTGGGCGTCCTCCGCGACCGCGCGGATCTCCCGCAGCACCCGCTGCTCTTCGTGCGTTTCGACGACGAGCAGCGGGTAGCGCGCCTGCAGCAGCTGGGTCAGTTCGTCGCGGAACCCGGCCATCGATCGCCCCCTCGAAGTCCGTTCGGACCCTACCAACTCAGGCGCCGACGACGAGGATCTCGTACGTCGGGCTGGTGGGCGGGTAGCCGCTGTAGATGTGGGAGTTGACCACGGCGAGGTGGTTGCCGATCTTGATGGCCGAGACCGGCTGGTCGAACAGCGGGTCGGTGATCGTGCCGGCCGAGGTGCCGTGGCTCAGGTCGCCAGCTAGACACCAACGGGTGATCTTGTCGTCGAGCTGCACGGCCCAGAGCCGGTTCCCTTCAAGCACGAGACTGGCGACGCTGGGCGCGTTCACGCCCGCGATCTCGTCGCTGGCCCCGGTGCGCGGATCGATCGTGAAGACCTTGCCGGGAATCGTGGCGGCCACGAGCAGGGTGTCGCCGGACGGTGTGGCGATGATGTCGTTCATGAAGAAGTCGCCGGGTGAGCCGCCCGCGCCCGGCCCGCTCAGCGCCAGGGTGCGCGGGGTGCCGAGCCCGCCGGCCACGAACGGCACGAAGAACAGCTGCGGGTGGTAGGAGTCGGTGAACCACGCGCCCCGCGGGGTCACCACCACGTCGTTGACGTAGGACGTCTGCGGGTCGCCGAAGGTGTAGTCCGCGACCTTCGCCTTGGTGCGGACGTCGTAGACGTAGGCCTTGCCGCCGATCGCGCCGGCGACGAACAGCAGGTCGTGGCGCCGGTCGAAGTCCACTCCGGCCGCCATGGTGCCGGGCGGTACCTCGATGAAGCGCTCGGCCGTGCCGCGCCGGACGTCCTCGCGGAAGATCGTGCCGGCGATGAGGTCGCCGGTGTAGTAGGTGCCGCCGCCGGCGGCGGTGATCCCCTCGGCGGACGTGGCGCCGGGCAGCACGATCACCTTCGTCGCCGCCGACGCCGGGGTCGCCACCGCGAGCAGCAGGACAGCGGACACCAGAGCCAGGATTCTTCGCATCGGTTCCCTCCCTCTTCCCAGGGGGATCCTGCCACCGTGCTGGCCGACCCGGCAGCTGATTCCTAGACTCGGCCCCAGTCACCGCCGACTTCAGGAGGCACCATGCCTGACGCGCCCGCCATGCCGAGCTACGCCTCCGGAATCTCGGAGGTCCCGCTGCTCGGGGACACCATCGGCGACAACTTCGACCGGACGGTGGCCGCGTTCGGGGACCGGGACGCCCTCGTCGACCGGGCCGCGGGCAAGCGGTGGACCTACCGGGAGCTGGCCGCCGAAGTGGACGCGCTGGCGCTGGGGCTGGTCGCGCAGGGCATCGGCAAGGGCGACCGGGTCGGGATCTGGTCGCCGAACCGGGCGGAGTGGACGTTCCTCCAGTACGCGACGGCGAAGATCGGCGCCATCCTGGTCAACATCAACCCGGCCTACCGCGTGCACGAGCTCCAGTACGTCCTCGACCAGGCCGGCATCCGGCTGCTGGTGGCGTCGGACAAGTTCAAGACGTCGGACTACCCCGCGATGGCCGAGGAGGTGCGCCGGAAGTGCGCGGCGCTCGAACAGGTCGTCGTCCTCGGCGGCGGGGACTGGGACGCGCTGCTGGACGCCGGCCGCGGCGGTGACCCGGCGCAGCTGGCGCACCTGCAGGCCGGGCTGTCGGCCGACGACCCGATCAACATCCAGTACACGTCCGGGACCACGGGCTTTCCCAAAGGCGCCACGCTGTCCCACCACAACATCCTGAACAACGGCTACTTCGTCGGCGAGCTCTGCAACTACACGGAAGCGGACAAGGTCTGCATCCCGGTGCCCTTCTACCACTGCTTCGGCATGGTGATGGGCAACCTGGCCTGCACCAGCCACGGCGCCTGCATGGTCATCCCGGCCCCCGCGTTCGATCCGGAGGCCACCCTCGAAGCGGTCGCGGCCGAGCGGTGCACGTCGCTCTACGGCGTGCCGACGATGTTCATCGCCGAGCTGAACCACCCGGATTTCGAGAGCTTCGACCTGTCCAGCCTGCGCACCGGGATCATGGCCGGCTCGCCCTGCCCGGTCGAGGTGATGAAGCAGGTCATCGACCGGATGGGGATGGCGGAGGTGTCCATCTGCTACGGCATGACCGAAACGTCCCCGGTGTCGACGCAGACCCGCGCGGACGACTCGATCGAGCGTCGCGTGTCGACGGTCGGGCGGGTCGGGCCGCACCTGGAGGTCAAGGTCGTCGACCCGGAAACCGGCCTGACGGTCCCGCGCGGCGAGCCGGGCGAGCTGTGCACCCGCGGCTACTCGGTGATGCTCGGGTACTGGGAGCAGCCGGACAAGACGGCCGAAGCGATCGACGCGGCCCGCTGGATGCACACCGGCGACCTGGCGGTGATGGACGGTGACAGCTACCTCAACATCACCGGCCGCATCAAGGACATGGTCATCCGCGGCGGCGAAAACCTGTACCCGCGCGAGATCGAGGAGTTCCTCTACACGCACCCGGACATCCTCGACGCGCAGGTGATCGGCGTCCCGGACGAGAAGTACGGCGAAGAGCTGATGGCCTGGGTGCGGATGCGCGAGGGCGCGGAACCGCTGACGGCGGAGAAGGTGCGCGAGTTCTGCAGCGGCAAGCTGGCGCACTACAAGGTCCCGCGGTACGTGCACGTCGTCGAGGAGTTCCCGATGACGGTGACCGGGAAGGTCCGCAAGGTCGAGATGCGCGAGAAGTCGATCAGCCTGTTGGGACTGGAACAGGCCGCCTCGACGAAACACGCCTAAACCGGACGGCCGGGCTGGGCGTTGCTCCTTCGCGGCGGAGGGGGCGCTTCCGGCACGGGAGCGACGGGAACCGCCGGCGGAGGGGGAGTCGTGCTGTCCTGCCTGAAGAAACCGATCACCGTGGGAACGCTGCTCGCGGCGGCCGCGCTGGGCCTGCCGGGCGTGGCGGCCGCGGCCGGCGTCGCGCCGGTCGACCTGGGCACCCTGCCGGGTGACGCGTTCAGCACCGTGGCGGCGATCAACGCCACCGGCACCATGGTCGGCGAGTCGCTCCCGTACGACGTGCGGATGCGCTTCCACCCGGTGAAGTGGGACAGCCAGGGCCGGATCAGCGCCCTGCCGACGCTGGGCGGCGAACAGGGCCGGGCGGTCGCGGTCGACGACGCCGGGGTGGCCGTGGGCTGGGCCCAGGACGCGAGCGGTGCGGAGCACGCGGTCCGCTGGGCCCCGGACGGTTCCGTCACCGCGTTGCCGTGGGCGGGGTCCTCCGAGGCGAAAGCCATCAGCCGGTCCGGCGTGGTCGCCGGAAGCGGCAGCACCCCGCAGGGGACGTACGTCGCGCTGCGCTGGGCCCCGGACGGCTCGGTCACCCAGCTCGCTTCGCTGCCCGGCGGCGGGCAGGGCGTCGTCACCGGGATCACCGCGGACGGCTCGCTGATCAGCGGAAGCGCCTCGGACGCCGCCGGCAACGAGCACGCCGTCCGCTGGACGGCCACGGGCGCGATCACCGACCTCTCGCCGGGCAACGTGGGCAACCCGGGCGCCACGGCGGCCGCGATCAACGACTTCGGCGTGATCGCCGGGAGCGTCACCGAGGCGGGCTCGCGGGCCCCGGTGGCCTGGAAGCGGGACGGGCAGCGGATCCGGCTCGACTGGCCGGCGGCACCGGCGTCCGCGACGCCGCGCGCGATCAACCGCGCCGGGGTGGTCGTGGGCAACGGGTCCGTCGACTTCGCCCAGGACCGGGCGGTGCGCTGGAGCGCGCGCGGGGCCACCGTGCTGGAGCCCGCCCGGCGGTCCGAGGCGGTGGCGCTCAACGACTCCGGCACGGCCGTCGGCAACGTCGAATCGGTGGCGGCCCGCTGGGCCGCGGACGGCACGGAAACGATCCTCGGCGCCTTGCCCGGCGGTGGCTACAGCTGGGCGACCGGGATCTCCGCCGACGGGACGATCATCGGCCGGTCCGACCTGTCCTTCGGCTGGCACGCCGTCTACTGGCCGGCGAGCTGACGGACCGGTGTCCGCGAAGTACGGCTAAACCGCTCCGGGCGGCCAGGCGTGTTCCTGCGCGATTCCGCGGAAGGAGGCGTCCGATGATCATCCTGAGCTGGGACTGGTGAAGATCCGGGTGGGGCACCTCGGTCGAGGTGCCCCACGCCGGGGGCGTCCTCAGCCCACCGCGGCAGCGGCTTCCGCGATCGCCTTCGCGTCCTCTTCGCCGAAGGTTTCTTCGAGCTGCTCCGGCGAATAGTCGACGTCGATCTGCTCCACCGGCATCCCGCGCGCCGACTCGATCGCGCCCAGCCGCCGCTGCGCCCGGTCGGCCGCGTACTGGATGATCTCCTGCGGGTCGTTGTCGAACGGGATCTCCTCGAACTGGTCCTGCACCCACTGGATCATGTTCAACGCGTGCGGCAGCAGCTCGCCCATCCGCTGCTGCACCGCGTCCCACAGGGAGTCGTCCGCGGCGACGTGCCGACGGCAGGTGAAGGTGCCCCAGGCCATGTGGCGGCGCTCGTCGTCGCCGATGCGGCGGACCAGTTCCTGCATGCCCGGCAGGATGTCGTGCTGGGTGCAGATCAGCTGCCACGAGTAGTAGCCGGTGAGCGCCAGGCTGCCCTCGATGACGTGGTTGTACGTGACGCTCGCGCGGATCTGGTTGAGCGGGCTGGGATCGTCCTCCAGCGCCCGCAGCGACTGCGGCAGCTCTTCGTAGAACAGCTTGCGGTAGTGCGGGTTCTCGGCGACGAACGGGTGGAGGTCCTGGGTCAGCCCGACGGCGTCCATCCAGCGCCGGAACACCTCCGTGTGCTTGGCTTCCTCGAAGCAGAACTGCGTCAGGTACATCTCGTCGCCGAACCGGCCGGTCGCCGACATCGCCCGCATGAACGGCTGGATGTCCTCGGTGACGGCCTCTTCGCCGGCGATGAACTGCGCGACCAGGTACGTCGTGCTGCGTTTCTGCTCGTCGTTGAGCGTGTCCCAGCCTTCGCGCTCGCGGCTGAAGTCGATGTCGGCCGGGTTCCAGAACTTCTTGTTGCCCTTGACGAACAGCCGCAGCGGGAAGGAATCCCAGTTCAGCCCGCCCTTGCGCAGTGAGGAAAAGCCGGTCCGGAGCTCCGGGAGCGTGTCGGTCATCGTTTCACTCCATTGTGGACGAATTGGCGGATGGCGGGTTCCAGGACCGCGGTGACGGCGTCGGCCGCCTCGGTCGCCGAGTGCGTGGAAAGCACCAGGTGGGACAGGGAAAGCCGGACGACGGTCTCCGCGAGCAGGGCCGCGGCCTCGGCGGAGAGCCCGGGCTCGAACTCGCGGTACTGCTCGGCGGCGAGGTCCGCGGCCGCGGTGAGGATCGGCTCACCCCTGGTGGTGAGCAGTGGCAGCAGGTCCTCGCCGGCTTCGGTGCCGAGCGCCGCCGCGACCAGGCGGTTCTCCCGCGCGTGCTCGATCGTGTAGACGACGGCGTGGTGGATGCCCGCCAGGAGCCCGTCCGCCGTTTCGAACCGCTGCCGGATCCCGTCGAGGAACTCCGACGCGGTGCGCAGCGCCACCGCCTGGGTCAGCGCCGCCTTGTTCCCGAACTCGTTGTAGACCGTTTGCCTGCTCACGCCGGCTTTCGCGGCGACGTCGGCCATCCGCAGGCCCGCGTGGCCACGGTCCGGCAGCAGGTCGGCGGCGGCGTCCAACAGGGCTTCGCGCAGTGACGCCTTCGTCCGCTCGGTGAAGCTGGTCACACCTCCACCTTGACACAGATCACTCCGCTGTCAAGGCGCTGTACATGATCGGCTCACGTGTAAAACTGTCGGTGTCTCGGGTTACCGTGTTGATCGTGGGCATCACCGTGGGGTTCGACCTCGACATGACACTGATCGACGCCCGGCCGGGCATGGCCGCGGCGATGAACGCGCTGGGCGCCGAATCCGGCCTGCCGCTGGACGGCGAGGCGTTCGCGGCCAACCTGGGGCCGCCGCTCGACGACATCCTGCGCGGCTTCGAAGCGCCCGAGGAACGCATCCCGGGGCTCGTCGACCGGTTCCGCGCGATGTACCCGGAAGTGGTCGTGCCGAGCGCGGTCGCGCTGCCGGGCGCGGCCGAGTCACTCCGCGCGGTGCACGCCGCGGGCGGGCGCACGCTGGTCGTCACCGGGAAGTACGGGCCCAACGCGCAGCTGCACGTGGACGCGCTCGGCCTCGAAGTCGACGAAGTCATCGGCGAGCTGTGGTCGACGCAGAAGGCCGAGGCGCTGCTGGCCCACGACGCGCGGGTGTATGTCGGAGATCACGCGGGCGATGTCCGAGGTGCTCTCGCCGCCGGGGCGATCGCCGTCGGCGTCACCACCGGGCCGTGTGATCGCACGCTGCTGCTGAGCGAAGGAGCGGAGGTGGTGTTCGAGTCGCTGACGGAGTTCCCGGCGTGGTTCGAGAAGACGTTCGCGGCGGTGCCCTAGTTCTTGGCGCGCGCCTCGATCACCAGGGCGATCAGGCCGAGGAGCAGGCCCAGCGGCGTGATGACCCCGGCGGCGACCGACAGCCAGATCGGCAGGTTCTCCAGGCCGGCGGCGAACATGATGAACACCGCCAGCACGGCGAGCATGCCGAGGCCGAAAAGCCCGATGCCGACGCGCATCAGGAACGGTTTGCCGGGAGCGGCCACACCGGCCTCCTTCGTCGTGCTCTTCATGACGCATGAGGGTATCCGCCGGTATCGACTTCTCCCCAGGGGCTGTGGCGAGATACCCTTTACCCAGCGCGCCCTGGGTACGCCCCGGGCGCGTTCGTCGTGAGCGGACAGCAGAAGGACTGGTGAGGGAAGTGCCGACCGGCAAGGTCAAGTGGTACGACGCGGAGAAGGGGTTCGGGTTCGTCACGCAGGACGGTGGCGCCGACGTCTACATTCGCAAGGCCGCGCTGCCGCAGGGCGTCGAGGGGCTGAAGGCCGGACAGCGGCTGGAGTTCGGCGTCGCCGACGGCCGCCGCGGGCCGCAGGCGCTCTCCGTCCGGCTGCTCGACCCGCCGCCGTCCGTCGCCGAAGCGCGCCGTCGCCCGGCCGAGGAGCTGCACGGCCTGATCGAGGACATGATCAAGCTCCTGGAGCTCAAGGTGCAGCCGGACCTGCGGCGCAACCGCTACCCGGACCGCAAGCACACCAAGCAGATCGCCGAAATCATGCGCGCGGTCGCCCGGGACATCGACCCCTAAGCCTCCAGCCGGAGACCCCAGACGTCGCTGGGCAGCAGGCCCGATTCACCGGTGCTCGAGTTGAGCACGGCGGTGTACTTCTGCACGTCCACCGCCGAAATGCGGTCGGCGGGCGTCGGGGGCATCACCGTGTAGGCGTAGCGGTCCAGCGACGTGAACGGGATCGGGTCGCTCTGCTTGTACTCGCCCTGCGGGGTGACGTACTCGTAGACGATCTGCCACGGCGCGTCCGCGACCTCGCCGGGCACCGAGATCTGCACCGGCTTGCCCGGGCGCACCTTCAACGTTTGCGTGTCGCCCGTGGCGCTGCACGGCTGCGCGAGCTGCCGGGAGTAGTCGCACGAGAGCACCGGCGTCGTGTTGATCGTGTGGCCGTCGGCGTAGAAGGTGACCTCGGCCGGGCCGGGCGCCGAGCAGCCGGCCACCGCGAACCCACCGGCCGCAAGCAGGGCCACCACCCGGGAACGTCGCATGGCCCCAGACCCTACCGGCGGGCCGTCGGGTCCCGGGGCAGGCCCTGGGCCGGGAAGCTGCCGGTCGGCTCGGGGCGCAGCGGCCGGTCGCCGCCGAGGCCCGGCACGAGCGACCCGCCGCGGCGCACCAGGTACGTCTGGGTCAGGCCGACCGCCAGCAGGATGCTGATCACCAGGAAGCCGATCCAGTACGTCGGCGGCAGCAGCAGGCCGACCGCCCCGCCGAGGCACCAGGCCAGCTGCAGCACGGTTTCCGACCGGCCGAACGCCGACGCGCGCGACTCCTCGGGCAGGTCCTCTTGGATGACGGCGTCGAGGCTGATCTTGGCCAGCGCGCTGGCCGTCGCACCGATCAGGCCGACGATCGCGGCCGTGGCCAGGCCGGGCAGGAGCGTCGCGACCAGCGCGGCGAGCACGCAGCCCGCCACGCAGCCGACGATCACCTGGTCGGGGCTGCCGAAGTGCAGGCGCGAACCCAGCGCGTTGCCGAGGAACCCGCCGGCGCCCGCCGCGGCGCCGATCACGCCGAGCAGCAGCAGCTGCATGAACGGCGTCTGCCCGCTGCCCTCGGTCTGCGCCTTGACCGCGAACGCGGCGAACATCATGAGGAAGCCGGTGAGCACGCGCACCGAGCCGTTGCCCCAGAGCGCGACGACGATGTGGCGGCCCAGCGGCTGACGGCGCTTCTTCTCCTTCGGGTGCGCCGACAGGGACGTCGGCACCTCGCCCTCGGTCGCCTCCACCCAGGCCGGGATCCGCATCGACTGCACGGCGGCGGCGACGCAGATCAGCGCCGTGAACCACAGCGCGCCCGCCGAGCCGGTGATCGCGTTGACGCCGCTGGCCAGCGCGCCGAACACACCCGCCGCGACCAGGCCGAACGTGGTCAGCCGGGCGTTCGTCTTGGAGAGCGTGATCTCCGACGGCAGCACCCGCGGTGTCACCGCGGCCTTGAGCACGGTGAACGACTTCGACAGCACCATCATCCCGAGCGCGGCCGGGTAGAGCAGCCAGTCGTCGAAGTGCAGCGCCATCACGACGGCCATCAGGCCCTGGCCGATCGAGGAGGCGCACATCGCCAGCCGCCGGCCGCGCTGCACCTTGTCGAGCGCGGGCCCGATCACCGGCGCGACCAGCGCGAACGGCGCGATCGTGATGAGCAGGTAGAGCGCGACCTTGCCCTTGCTCTCGCCGCTGGTCGCGGCGAAGAAGAGCGTGTTGGCCAGCGCGATCGCCATGGCCGCGTCGCTGGCGTAATTGAGCATCACGGCGTAGGTCAGCGAGGTGAGGCCGGACTTCTCGGCGCCGTCGGCCTTCGTCGCGCGCTGGAAGGCGTCGACGGCCTGGCCGGTCAGCTGCCGGCTGCGCATCGCCGCCACCCGCGTGACGGTGATCTTCTTCGGCAGCTTCGGCGTGCCGCCCGGCGTGCGCGGCTCTTCCCGCGGCGGCGGCCCCGGCTCCGGCGGCCGCGGTTCGCCCGCGTAGCCGCCGGTGTCGTAGTGCTCGTACTCACCGCTGCCGGGGTGGCGTTCGCCCTGGTAGAAGCCGCCGGGCGGCTCGCGGCGCACGGGCTCGGTGCGGTGCGGGTCGTAGGGCCGGGCCCCGCGCGGCGGCGGCCGGTGATTCATCGGCGCGGCCGCGGTGGGTGCTTCGTCGGCGTTGGGCACGCGGCCGTCGTGGAACCCGGCGCGCGGGGGCGGCGGATTGCCGTGCTCGACGGGGCGCTGGACGCGGGTGGGCGGCGGGCCGCCCTGCGCCACGGGCCGCTGGACGCGGGTGGGGGGCGGCGGGCTGCCGTGCTCGGCGCGCGGCGCGGCGGCGTCCCGCCAGGACCGGGCCTGGGCGGCGCCCGGCTCGGGCGTCCAGCGCCGCTTGGACTTCCGGCCGCGCTGCTGCGAGCCGGAGCCGTCGGAGCGGGAGCCGAAGAGTGCCACGTGTCAATCCTGCCTTACCGGGGGTCGGTTCCGCCTGCTCATCCGTGCTTTCAAGCCGGAGCCGGGACGAACCTCACCCGGAACGTGGTCGGCCACTGCTTCCCGGTGAGCAGGAAATCGCCGGTGCCCGGGACGGCGGCGATACCGTTGAGCACGTCTTCGGCGCCGGTCGCGTTCACCTTCGCACGCAGCTGACCTGCGTCGATCGTCCCGGTGACGCGCCCGGTGGCGGCGTCGATCCGCAGCACGGTGTCGGTGTGCCAAACGTTTGCGTAGACGTCCCCGCCAACGCATTCGAGCTCGTTGAGCTGGTCGCGCCCGACATCGACGCTCCCGGTGACGGCGAAGGTCTTCGGGTCCCGGAAGGTGAGCTGCGCGGAGCCGTTGCTCATGACCAGGCGGCCGTCGGCCTGGTGGCACAGGCCCCAGCCCTCACCCTGGAAGGGGACCCGCCGCAGCTCGGCGAGGGTGGTGGCGTCCCGTTCGATGGCGACGCCGTCCTGCCAGGTGAGCTGCCACAGCGTCGGCCCGAGGACGGTGACGCCCTCGCCGAACATCGGCGACGGCAGCGTGGCCGTGGTCCGCGGCGGCCCGCCGGCGGGGCCCGCGGTGAGCGTGGACTTCCCGGCGAGCCCGGTGCTCTCGTACAGCGTGTCACCGGCGAACTCGAGGCCTTCGGTGAAGGCGGCGGGATCGTGCGGCAGGGTCGCGAGGACCTGGACGGTGAGCCGTTCCGGCCCGGGTTCTTGCGCTGGAGCGCTGGCGCAGCCACCGAGGGCGGCGGCCAGCAGCAGGACGGTGACGATCGGCGTGCGCACGATGAACAGCCTGGCACGGGCGCCGCGGATGCGTGCGGCACAATTGGCCGCATGACTTTGCTGCTGACCCTGGACGACGGTTCCGTGCAGCGCAAACTCGCCGACGCGGTGGAGTTCGCGCGAGCTGCGGTGCTGGAGGACGCACCCGAGGAGCAGCTCGGCGCCCACGTGGGTGTCACCCGCGAGGACGCGGTCACGGCAAGTCACCTGTTCGAGGCCCAGGTCCCGGGCTACGGAGGCTGGCGCTGGTCGGTCACGGTGGCCCTGGCGGGCGACGACGAGCCGGTGACGGTCAGCGAAGTGGTCCTGGTCCCGGGCCCCTCGGCGCTGGTGGCCCCGGCCTGGGTGCCGTGGGAGCGCCGAGTCCGAGCGGGCGACCTCGGAGTGGGCGACATCTTCCCCACGGCGGAGGACGACCCCCGCCTGGCCCCGGCATACATGCAATCGGACGACCCGGCGGTGGAGGAGACGGCCCGGGAGATCGGCTTGGGCCGAGTCCACACGCTGTCCCGCTTCGGCCGCACGGAGGCGGCGGCCCGCTGGCACGCGGGCGAGTTCGGACCGAGGTCCGACATGGCCCGAAGCGCGCCGGACGTGTGCGGGACGTGCGGGTTCTTCGTGCCGCTGGCGGGTTCGCTGCGCGGAGTGTTCGGGGTGTGCACCAACGACATCGCCCCAGCGGACGGCCACGTGGTGGACGTGGAGTACGGGTGCGGAGCGCACTCGGAGGTCGAGGTCGAGGTGACGTCGTCGGTCCCGGTGGCGGAGCTGGTGTACGACGACTCGCTGCTGGACTTTGAGCCGGTGGCGGAGGTGGAGGCTGAGGCGAAGCCGGAGGCGGGAGCTGAGGCAGAGGCGAAGCCGGAGGTCGCGGAGCCGGAGGTCGGTAAGCCGGAGGCGAAGCCGGAAGCCGGGGCGCATGACGATCCCACGGCCCCGCAGCGCCCAGAGGCGGAGGCGAAGCCGCAGGCCGCGGAGCCGCAGGCCGGGGCGGAGACGGAAGCCGCGAAGGCAGCCGAGGCGGAGCCGCAGGCCGCGGAGCCGGTAGCGGTGGGGGAGCCGGAGGCGGCCGCGGTCGAAGCGACTGCCGAGGCAAAGCCGCAAGCTGCGGTGGAATCCGAGCCGGAAGCGGCCGAGGAGAAGCCGCAGGCTGCGGAGCCGGTGGCAGCTGAGGCGGAGGCCACTGAGCCGGAGGCCGCGGAGTCTCAGGCGGGAGAGCCCGAGCTGGCGGTGGCAACTACCGAGGCGGAGCCAGAGGCGGCTGAGGTGGAGTCGCCGGCGGCGGAGGCTGCGACGGGGATAGCGGAGTCGGACCTATCGCCGGCGGAAGTGGAGCCGGAGCTGGCGCAGATCCAGGTGACTGTTGAGCCAGAGGTCGCGCAGGGCGAGCCCGCGGCCGAAGCGGCCGCGGCGGTGGCGGAGCCGGTTGAGGCGGCGGCTGAAGGTGCGGCAGAGCCGGTTGCGGCCGACGAGATTGCCGAGCCGGGGGATGCGGCGGTGGCCGAGGCAGCCGAGCCGGTGGCGGCGGAGGAACCAGCGGCGATCGAGTCGGCGGCGGGGGCCGTGGCCGATGCGCCGGAGCACGTGGTCGAGGCCGTCGCGGCGCCGGTTGAGGGTGCGTCCGAGGTGGATGCTGTGGGCGCCGTTGATCCGGCTGCTGCGGTGGCCGAGCCAGGCGAAGGACCTGAGCCGGCGGCCGATCACATCGCCACGCCCGCCGAGGCTTCGGTTGTCGCGGAGGCTGAGCCCGTGGTTCCCGAAGCACCCGCTGATGAGCCCGCGGTGACCGATGTGCCGGAGCCCTCCGAAGCGGAGCCCACCCAGGCTGAGGTGACCGATGCCGTCGCCACCGAGGCCGCCGGTGATGAAGCTCAGGCTCAGGTCGACGGCTCTCCCGAACGGTGATCGGCGACACCCCTGAATCGGGCGATCCCTTCGGGACCGCCCGGCTTCGTGAAGCCACCCTGCGGTCCTGGCGGGACTCGCCCACCCGGCTCACCGAAGACACCAACGTCGAACGCGATCTTCGGGTCGGGGCCTACCGGGATCGGCTCTTCGTCGAACTTGCGCAGAACGCCGCCGATGCCGCCATGGCCGGTGGGAAGCCCGGGCGGGTCCGGGTGTCTCTTGTGGACAACGAACTGCGGTTCGCCAACACCGGCGCTCCGCTCGACGCCCGGGGTGTCGCCTCGCTCGCCTCGCTGCGGGCCTCCGGCAAGACCGGCGAAACCGTCGGGCGCTTCGGTGTCGGGTTCGCCGCCGTGCGGACCGTTTCCGATGAACCCCGCGTTGTCTCCGGCACCGGCGGGGTCGCCTTCTCCGCCCAGCGCACCCGGGAAGCCGCCGGGATCGCCGGCGACGTTCCCGTCCTTCGGCTTCCGTGGCCCGTCCCGGCCGATGTGCCGCCCGGGTTCGACACCGAAGTCCGCCTGCCCCTTCGGGATGGTGTCGACGGGCGTGCCCTTCTCGACGACCTTGCGCGGGACGTCGCCGATCTGCTGCTCGCCCTGCCCTGGCTGGCAGAGTTCGAAGTAGACGATCGCGTTTGGACACGTGAAGCCGACGGTGACTTCGTCGTAATCCGCGGCCCGGAACGGGAAACGCGCTGGCTGACTCATCGCGGTGACGTCGTGTGGGCCGTTCCGGTCGACTCCGAGGGGGTTCCCCAGCCGCTTCGCGAGGACGTTCTGCGCGCCCCGACGCCCACCGATGACGGGCTGTCGCTGCCCGCTCGGCTGCTTGCCTCCGTTCCGGTCGAACCGTCGCGGCGGCGCGCGCTTCCTGGACCCGAACTGGCGCAAGCGCTCGAGGCGGCCGCGAAAGAGTACGTCGGGCTCGTGCGGTTGCTGCCGCCCGAACAGCGGTTCGCGCTTGTTCCGGCCCCCGGGTTTCCGAAGTCCACTGTGGATAACAAGCTTCGCGACGAAGTGTTGGCGACGCTCAGCGTGGAACCGTGGCTGTCTACTGAGGACGGCAAAGAGGTTTCCGGTCGTCAGGCTCGGGTGCTCGACGTTGAGGTGCCGGGGCTGTCCGCGCTTCTGAAGGACCTCGTGCCGGGGCTGATCGACGGGCCTGCGCAGGTTCTCAAAGTCGTTGCGGTGCAGGTGATCGGCATCGAAGAGGTGCTGGACACGCTGACCGGCGTCACCCGGGATCCGGGCTGGTGGCGGGACCTCTACGCCGCACTGGCGATCGCCGTCGAGTCGCACGCTCTGGCCGGGGAACGGCTGGACGGGCTTCCCGTCCCTCTGTCCGACGGGCGGACGCTGCCGGGTGCTCGGGGCTGCCTGCTCGTCGAAGGCTCGGCCGAACTGCTCGACCTGCTGTCCGATGTGGATATTCCGGGATTGCGGCTGGTGCACCCCGCCGCGTCGCATCCGCTGCTGGAACGGCTGGGTGCCAAGCGTGCCGATGCCCGGGAGCTGCTCAACGCCGACCAGCTGCGGGACGCTGTCGAGCGCAGTGTCGAGGACGTCCGGTCCGGTTTGGACGGTACGACGCTCGCCGGTGCCGTGTTGCGGCTGATCGCCGACTGCGGGGACGATGCCCCGCGCTGGGTCGGGGCGCTCGCCCTGCCCGGTACCGACACCTGGCGCCGCGCCGACGAGCTGGTCCTCCCGAACTCGCCGCTCCTCGACATCTTCGACGAAGAGGTCTTCGAAGAAGACGGCGCCATGGACGTCCTCGACGATGACTTCGCCGGCGACTGGCCGCAAAGCACCCTCGAAGCCGCCGGCGTGCTCGACTCCTTCGCCGTGGTCGTCGACGACGAACCGCACGAACCCGACCACGATCTGCCCGACGAAGAAGCCTGGTGGGATTCGCTGCCGGAACCGCCGTCGACGCTCGTCGCGATCCGGGACCTCGATCTCGTCGCCGACGACGCCTGGCCCGCCGCCCTGCGCCTCCTCGCGACCCGGCCGGAGACCTGGCAGGCCCTGCGCGCGCCGAACGGGCACGCCGCCTGGTGGATCGCGCAGTACGCCGTGCTCGAGGGAGCCGCGCCGAACGAGTGGCGGCTGCCGGACGCCGATCTGGCCGGGCTCTTCGACGAGATTCCCGACGTCGGCCTGAGCGAGGAGCTCCTCGAGATCGCGGGCGTGCGCAAAGACCTCGATCTGTCCACTGTGGATGAGGCCAGGGACCTCCTCGCCCGGCTCGCCGACCCGGACCGCGAGGTGTCGCTCGGGTTGACCACGCGCGCCTACGACGCCGTCGTCGAGGCCGGAGTGGACCCGGGTGTGCCGCGGGCCGTACGAGCCGCCGATGGGTCTGTTGTGGACGACGCGCTGGTGCTGGACGTGCCGTGGGTCGCCGGGGCGCTCGAACCCAGCCGGTACGTGGTCGCCCCCGAGGACCCGGAGCGGCTTGCCGACCTGCTCGACCTGCCGCTCGCCAGCACGGAGGAAGCCCGGGTCGTCAGCGAAGGCGAGTACGCGCCCTGGGCCGAGCTGCCCGCGCTGAAGCTCGTCGCCGACCAGCTCGGCATCCGGGTCCCGGACGGCGGTGTGCTGGTGCACGACCCGCTCACCGTGCGCATCCAGGACGCCGACCACGACGTCCCGTGGTGGTCCGATGACCGGCTGCACGCGGCCGACACGTCGGAGGGCCTGGCGCGCGCGTTCGCCTGGGCGGCCGGGCGCTGGCCCGACCGGCACCTGATCACGGCGCTGCTGGACGACCCCTCGCCGAGGACGATGCTGGGTTAGAGGCGCTGGGCCGACTTGGAGCCGCGGCGGGCGGCGGCGCGCTGCCAGGCGATGATCGCCATGCCGATGAAGCCGAGCGCGAAACCGGACAGTGCCGTCTGCACCCACAGCCCCGAAGTCGTGAAGAAGAGCACCACCAGCGCGACAGCCCAGATCGAGGTGCCTACGATCACCACCGGCGTCAGGTCGGTCAGCTTCTTGGGCAGCTCCGGCGTGTGCCGCAACGAGCCCGTAACCTCCGGTGGATTGATCGGTTCACTCACGAGGTGCAGGGTACTCCGCAGCAGCGAGAGAATGGGCAGGCGAATGGCGGAGCAGGAGACGACTCGCACCGGGACGTCCACACTGGACCGGTTCTTCAAGATCACCGAGCGGGGGTCGACCGTCTCGCGCGAGCTGCGCGGCGGCCTGGTCACCTTCGTCACGATGGCCTACATCGTGGTGCTGAACCCGCTGATCATCGGCAGCTTCTCGGCCGACGACGCGGGCGCGCACAAGGACGTCCTCGGCGGCATCCTGCCGGTACCGCAGGTCGCCGCGGTGACCGCGCTCGTCGCCGGCGTGCTGACCATCCTCATGGGCCTGATCGCGAACTACCCGTTCGCCATCGCGACCGGCCTGGGCATCAACAGCCTGGTCGCGGTCACCATCGCCCCGCAGATGACCTGGCCCGAGGCGATGGGCCTGGTGGTCATCGAGGGCGTGATCATCGTCCTGCTGGTGCTCACCGGGTTCCGCACCGCGGTGTTCCGGGCCGTGCCGGCCGCGCTGAAGTCCGCGATCGCCGTCGGCATCGGCGTGTTCATCTGCCTGATCGGCCTGGTCGACGCCGGTTTCGTGCGCCGGCTGCCGGACGCCGCGCACACCACCGTCCCGGTCGGCCTCGGCATCAACGGCTCGATCGCCTCCTGGCCGACCGCGGTGTTCGTCGTCGGCCTGCTGGTCACCGGCATCCTGGTCGTCCGCAAGGTCAAGGGCGCGATCCTGATCGGCGTGCTGAGCTCGACGGTGCTGGCCATCGTCGTCGAGGCGATCGTCAACGCCGGGCCGTCGAAGGGCACCGACCCGAAGGGCTGGAACCTCGGCTACCCGGCGCTGCCGGACCAGGTGTTCGGCCTGCCGAACCTGTCGCTCGTCGGCGACGTCTCCTTCGGCGCCTGGACGCGGCTGCCGATCATCACCGTCTGCCTGCTGGTGTTCACCCTGGTGCTCGCCGACTTCTTCGACGCCATGGGCACCATGACCGGCCTCGCGAAGGAGGCCGACCTGCTCCCGGAGGACGGCCAGCTGCCGAACGTCGGCAAGGCGCTGTTCGTCGAGGGCCTCGCGGGCGCGGCCGGCGGCTTCGGCTCGGCCAGCTCGAACACGGTGTTCGTCGAGTCGGCGTCCGGCATCGCCGAGGGCGCGCGGACCGGCCTGGCGAACATCGTCACCGGCGTGCTGTTCCTCGCCGCGATGTTCCTGACGCCGCTGTACCAGGTGGTGCCGGTCGAGGCGGCCGCGCCGGCGCTGGTCGTCGTCGGCGCGATGCTGATGTCGCAGGTCCGCGAGATCGACTTCACCGACTTCTCGATCGCGCTGCCGGCGTTCCTGACCATCGTCGTCATGCCGTTCACGTACTCGATCGCGAACGGCATCGGCGCCGGCTTCGTCAGCTACGTCGTCATCCGCGCGGCCACCGGCAAGGCCCGCCAGGTGCACCCGCTGATGTGGGTGATCGCGCTGGCCTTCGTGGCGTACTTCGCGGTCGGGCCGATCCAGGCGGCGTTCCGGTGATCAGCCCGGCGCGCTGACCTTCATCGCGGCGTCCAGCACGCCGCGGTTGCGGTCGAACTCGGCGGGCGGCGCCTCGTAGCGGATCGTGACGAGGCTGTCGCCCGCACCGAGCCCGATGACGGCGGCCCGTTCGGGGTGGCCGTCGCGGAGGTAGGTGTAGTCCCATTCCGCCGCGTCCGGGATGTCGCCGGCCTGCGCGGGCTTGACGACCGAGCTGTCCTGGTGCGCCTTCGCGGCCACGGCTTCGAGCCCGCTCAGTGCGTCCTCCTGCGTGATCGGCACCTTGTCGGTCTCCAGGAGGAGCTGACCGCTGCGGTAGCTCGCCCGGTCGTTCTCGCGGGTGACGGCCCAGCCCGCCGGGACCGGGATCTCGATCGACCAGCCGCGCCCGCCGGCCGCATCGGGGAAGCGGTAGACCTCCAGAGACCCCTGGACGATGGCGGAAGCCGGCGTCGACGGTGGTGGTGCGGGCGCGGCCGCGGGCGCGTCGTCACCGCCGCCCAGGAACTGCGCCGCCACCACCGCCAGGACCGCCACGCCGACGACGGCCGAGCCCACCAGCTTCTTGTTCATCGTGCTCCCCAGGGTTTCGCTCCTGGTGAGGACGCGCGACCGTATTCCAGGTTGCGGGTTGACGGAGATCACCCGCTCGGCCGAAGTTTCGTAAGGTATGCTAACTATATGTCCGGCGACACGCACGAACGCTCGTTGGCGAGCCGTCTGCGTCTCGCGGTGGTCCGGCTCAACCGCCGGCTGCGGGCACAGCGCGTCGGGGACGACCTCACGCTGACGCAGGTCGCCGCGCTGTCCACCCTCCACAAGTGCGGCGCGCCGGATGACGACTGAGGCACACACGAGCCGGTAGCCGCCACGGCCGCGGCCGCTCATGCCGCTGACCGGACGTTCGCCGACAC